>CALJTZ010000404.1 GCA_937975655.1 uncultured Synechococcus sp.
GAACTGCTGCTGTTCGCCCATCCGGGAGCCAGCGAACCGTGCGCCACGCTCGACCTCGATCATGACCACCGGTCGGGGGACCACTGGCATGTCGAAGTCAGTGGGCCGGGCCTGGGCCTGGGCACCTGCTACGGCTACCGGGTGTTCGGCCCGTTGCAGGCAGGCGGCCACGGCTTCAACCCGTCGAAGCTGCTGCTGGATCCCTGCGCCCGCGCCATCACGGGCTGGGACGTGTACGAGCGGGCCGAAGCGGTGGGGGCCATCCCCAACACGGCCAGCTGCCTGAAAGGGGTGGTCACCGAACGGGACCGCTTTGATTTCAACGCCGCACCGCGGCCACGCCACAACTGGCAGCGCACGGTGATCTACGAGCTGCATGTGGGCGGCTTCAGCCGAGGCGCCGGCAGCCCGGTGAGCCCGGACAAGCAGGGCACGTATCTCGGCCTGATTGAGGCCATCCCCTACCTCAAGGAGCTGGGCATCACCACGGTGGAGCTGCTGCCGGTGATGGCCTTCGATCCCCACGACGCCCCGGCCGGCCGCCTGAACTACTGGGGCTACAGCCCCATCAGCTGGATGGCGCCGCACCAGGCCTACCAGCACGGCAACGACCCCCTGCAGATCCGCCAACAGGTGCGCGAGCTGGTGACGGCCTGTCACCACGCTGGCCTCGAGGTGCTGGTGGATGTGGTGTACAACCACACCTGTGAGGGGAACCAGGCAGGACCCACCCTGAGCTGGCGCGGCCTCGACGACCGCCTCTACTACCACCAGAACGCCAAGGGCGACTACCTGGACGTGAGCGGATGCGGCAACTCCATTGCCGCCAATCGCCCCCTGGTGCGGCGCTTGATCCTGGAATCCATGCGCTGCTGGGCGCTGGAACTGGGGGTGGATGGCTTCCGCTTCGATCTGGGCATTGCCCTCAGCCGCGGCGACGAACTCGCCCCGCTCGACAACCCGCCCCTGTTTGAGGACATCGAGGCCGATCCCGAGCTGGCCGACCTCAAACTGGTGAGCGAACCGTGGGACTGCGGCGGACTCTACCGCCTGGCCGACTTTCCCGCCAAGCGGATCGGCGCCTGGAATGGCCGCTTCCGCGACGACGTGCGGCGCTTCTGGAAAGGCGACGAGAAGTGCTGCTGGGCCATGGGACAACGGCTCTCCGGCAACCCGGATCTATTCGGCAACCATCCGGCACCACTGGGCCGCAGCATCTGCTTCCTCACCGCCCACGACGGCTTCACCCTGGCGGATCTGGTGAGCTACAGCCAGAAACACAACCTCGCCAACGGCGAGGAGAACCGCGACGGCGACAACCACAACAACAGCTGGAACCACGGCGCCGAAGGGCCCTGCAACGATCCCGCCATCAACGCCCTGCGGGAACGCCAACTGCGCAACCTGCTCACCTCACTGCTGCT
>CALJTZ010000405.1 GCA_937975655.1 uncultured Synechococcus sp.
CGGCCGCAACGAGGCCTCGACCGGCGCAAGCCGCCCATCGGCGCGGCGCGCCACCATCTGGCCGCGGCAGCGTGTGCCGCCGGCGGCATCGGCCAGGTCTTTGCCCATGCCACTGCCGATGAATTTGCGCTCGGTGTCGATCACCAGCAGCTTGATGCCCAGGGCCCGGTAGCGGCTGGCCACCTGCTTCACCTCCTCCTTGAGGTCCACGGGCTCCTCGCCCTCCAGCTCCGGTTGCCCCAGGGAGCGGGAGAGCGGCACGTTGCCCCGGCCATCGGTGATGGCCACCACCACCACCTGGCCCAGATCGCCGGTGGCGAGGGCATTGGCCCCCACACGGGCGGCCTGGCTGAGGCCGTGGGCCAGGGGCGAGCCGCCGCCGCAGGGCATCGATTCCAGCCGCCGGCGGGCGGCGGTGATCGAGCGGGTGGGGGGTAGTAGCACCTCGGCCTGCTCGCCGCGGAAGGGAATCAGGGCGACTTCGTCGCGGTTTTCGTAGGCCTCGGTGAGCAGCCGGATCACGGCGCCCTTGGCGCTCTGCATGCGGTTGAGGGCCATCGAGCCGCTGGCATCCACCAGGAAGATCACCAGGGCGCCGGCCTTGCGCTGCAGCTGCTTGGCCCGCAGGTCGCCGTCTTCCACGATCACCTTGCGGTGTGGTTCGCGCTCCCGGCGGGACTTCTGATACGGCGCCGCCGCCCGCAGGGTGGCATCCACGGCGATGCGCTTCACCGGGCCGCGGGGCAGCATCGGCTTGACGTAGCGGCCGCGGGAGTCGCTGAACACCACGGCGCGGCTGCCGCTGCCGCCGGTTTTGGCCTTGGCCGAGGAGAACAGCAGCAGGTCGGGATCGATGGCGATGGCCTCCGGATCCAGCAGGAACTCCTCGGGGATGGAGGGGGGCGCCTGGTCGTCGGGGGTGTCGTCCTCCTCCTCCTCGTCGTTCTCGTCCTGGTCGTCCGGTTCGTCGGGTTCCTGCTCGTTGTCCGGTGCCTCGGGTTCCTCCGGCGGCTGCTCGCCCTGGGGCGGTGGCGGCGGCGGCGGTTCCATGGGCTGGTCGGGATCCGGCGGCGGCAGCTGCAGGGCCCGCGGGGCGATCACCAGGCGCACGGCCACCTGGAGGTCGTCGGCCTCCACCCGATCGCGGCCGGAGAGGGCGGCATGGGCGCGGGCCACCCGCACGGCATAGAGCTCGGAGCGGTGCCCTTCCACGCCGCCGCGCAGGGCCTCGTTCACCAGGTAGGCGATCTGCTCCCGCGCGATCTGCACATCCGGCAGCCACTGGCGCGCCAGCAGCAGCTGGGTGGCCAGGGCGTCCGTTTCCTCCTGCCAGGTTTGGCGGAACTGCTCGCTGGATTCGGCCTGGGCCATGGCCGAGCGGGTGATCTCCACCCGCTGATCCAGCTCGAGCACCTGATTGGCGCTGAGGGCTATGGCGAAGCGATCCAGCAGGTGATCGCGCACGGCCCCCTCCTCGGGGTTGTAGGTGGCGATCAGCAGGCAGCGGCAGGGGTGGCTGAGGCTCAGACCCTCGCGCTCAATACGGTTTTCGCCGGAGCCCACCGCCGCCAGCAGCAGGTTGGTGACGTTGTCGTCCAGCAGGTTGAGCTCGTCCACATAGAGCACCCCCCGGTGGGCTTCCGCCAGCAGTCCGGGCTGGAACACGGCCTGGCCGCTGGCCAGGGAGGCGGTCACGTCCACCGAGCCCACCAGCCGGTCTTCGGTGATGCCCAGGGGCACCTGCACGAAGGGGGCCGGGATCACCCGGGTGGGCAGCAAGGTGCTGGCGTCGCTGCCCGTGGGGTCGGCCCCCAGGTCCGTGAGGCGGCTGCGGGTGGTGTCGTCCCAGTCTTCCGGGCTGCGGGGATCCTGGTTGAGGCTGGTGCTGGGGCTGTTGCCCAGATCGAGCACATCGATGGGCGGCAGCAGGGCATGCAGCCCCCGCGCCAGCACCGATTTGCCGGTGCCACGGCCGCCGGCGATCACCACGCCACCCAGCCCTGGGTCGACGGCGGCCAGCAGCAGGGCAAGCTTAAGGGTGCCATGGCCCGTGATGGCGGCCAGCGGAAAGGCCCGTGCTGCGGTTTGGCTTGCCACCGTTTCGCGTGCCACCGATCCGCTTGCAACCATTGGGAAGGACCGAGCCCGTCGATGTGGGAGCCAGTCTCGCTGATCAGCCCGATTCCTGTGCCGCAGCCTCGGCCACCAGCCTGGCCATTGGTCTAGGGGCCAACCTCGGCGACCCCCTGGCCACGCTGGTGGCGGTGCGGCCGCTGCTGGAGCAACGGCTCCGGGGGCAGCAGCTGCTCCGTGGCAGCAGCCTGCGGCTGCGCTGGTCGCCCCTGATGCGGACCGAGCCGGTGGGCGGTCCGCCAGGGCAGCCCCCTTTTCTCAATGCAGTGCTGCTGGTGGAGGGTGGAGCGGGGTCGGTGGATCCGGCGGATGCCGAGGCGCTGTTGCGGCAGCTGCAGGAGCTGGAAGCAAGCTTCGGCCGCCGCCGGCGCGAGCATTGGGGGCCGCGCACCCTGGATCTCGATCTGCTCTGGTGGGCTGATCTGCGCCTGCAGATGCCGCATCTGGTGTTGCCCCATCCGTTGTTGGATCAGCGCAGCTTTGTGCTGGGGCCGTTGATGGCTCTCAATCCGCTGCTGCGCGTGCCGGCGGGTTTGCCATCGGCTGGCCAGACGGTGCAGACGGTTTTGAATGCCCTCCAACCTCGCCTTCGGGAGCGGCCCCCCGAGGCCTTGGACGTGCCGTTTCTCTGGAGTGTGGATCTCGCTTGACTGCTTCCCGCCCTGAGGTCATCCCGTTGCCGCACCAGTGGCGCTTCGCCGTGGTGATTGCCCTGGTGATCACCCTGCTCTGCCTGTTCCAGGGCAATCTCGACTCCAATGAGGCCGGCAAGCTCGCCCTGGCCCGTCAGGCGGTGGATCCCACCTGGATCCCCGGGGATTGGTATCTCAACAATCCCCAGAGTTACCAGTGGCTGTTTCAGCAGCTGGCGGGCCGTGCCGTGTGGGCTCTGGGTTTTCCCGCCGGCTCGCTGGTGGTGCGGTTGCTGGGTTATGCCGTCTGGTCGTGGGGCCTGGCGGCCCTGGCCCGCCGCCTGCAGCTGCCGTTGGCTGGTGCCGCCCTGGTCGCCCTGCTGTTTGGCCTGGGGCAGAGCGCTGCCGCCGGTGAATGGATGGTGGGAGGGGCTGAGCCCAAAACCTTTGCCTATGGGGCCGTTCTGCTGGCCTACGTGGCCTGGAGTGAGCGCCGCTGGTGGGCTTCGGGTGTGTGGAGTGGTTTGGCCTGCTCCTTTCACATCCTGGTGGGGGGCTATGGCGTTCTGGCCCTGGTGGCCCTCACGGCCTGGGCC
>CALJTZ010000406.1 GCA_937975655.1 uncultured Synechococcus sp.
AACCTCTAAAGAATTCCTTTAGATTTCCAGGAGTCCGTCGGTTTCGTTGCTGTTGCCTTCGCGGGGCAGGGTTTTGAAATTAGGAACAATGAGCACGTGCTCGGCCATCAGGTCGGGATGCTCGTCCACACAGAGGATCCATTCCCGGAACTCCTCGGTGAGCGCGTAGCTGTCCTCGTAGCGCTCGCGCGCATCCAGGCTGGCAATGCGGGCTGCTGACCAGTTGATCGCGACGGTGAGCCGGCGCTGGATCGAACCTTTCATGGGTCGTGCTCGTTGGCACCACGCTGGTCGCGACTAGCGCGATTTACGGGGTTGAGTCGTTAAACGTCGCATTTTCTGCAGCACTGTGATGTAATCAACGCTGCAGCAGGAAGTTCGGCAGCTGGGGTCCCTTCATGCGGATCACGTCGCCGGCGCCATCCTGCAAGGCCTGCAGGGGCAGCGAAGCGCCCCGGCCGGAACCGGCGGGTTCGCTGTCGGCATCGGAAGAGCGGGGGCGTATCAGGTAGGGCTCGCTCAGCGACCAGGTGCGGGCGAATTGCATCAACAGCGGATCGGCCGGGGCGAACACGTAGGAGGGGTGCCGCGGCACCGTTTCCTGCTGGGCGCGGCTGCCATCCATGCGCACGGCCCGGGTGATGGCCTGCACAAAGCGGGTGCGGGTCACCACGGTGGTGAGGTAAGCCACCACTCGCAGCCGGGGCGCGTCGAAGCCCTCGGCGCACATGTCGATGCTCACCAGCCAGTCGGCCTCGCCGCGCTTGAAGGCTTCCATGCGCTCGGCCGCCTCGGGGTCCTGGGAGTGCACCAGCTGCACCCGATCGCCCTCCTCCTCCAGCAGGCCGGTGATGCGGCGGGCGTGGGCAATGTCGCGGGCGATCACCAGGCCCCCTGCCTGCGGGTGCTCGCGCCGCACCGCCTCCAGGCGGCGGCGGGCATTCAGCAGCAGTCTCAGGGCGATGCTG
This sequence comes from uncultured Synechococcus sp., assembly GCA_937975655.1. GTDB lineage: Bacteria > Cyanobacteriota > Cyanobacteriia > PCC-6307 > Cyanobiaceae > Vulcanococcus. Next base: position 969 of record CALJTZ010000406.1, read on the forward strand.
CTGGAATCCCCGAGGCGAATGGCACGGCGCAGGTTGCGGGCCCGCCAGCTCTCACGCTGTTCCAGTGACAGCGGCGAGCGCTCCTGCTCCACCCGCTCCCCCTCACGGCCATGGTCCACCCAGCCGTCCTGAAAGCGGAATTCCAGCGGGCGCACATCGCCGGCCGCAATCAGCTGGCGGGGCTCCACGCTCAGATCGGGAGCGATCTGCTCCACCCAGTCCTGGCCATCCCGCACCTGCACGCGCCGGGCGGCGCAGAAGGCCAGGTTATCGGCGCGGAAGGGGGTTCCGGTGAGGCCCAGCCGCAGGCTGGCGCCCTGGCTCAGGCTGCTGAAGGCATGGCCCCAGGCGCTGGCCTCCGGTTCTTCGGGGTCCACGCCCAGGTGGTGCACTTCGTCGGCGATGGCGAGCCAGGCGCCCCAGCGGGCGGTGCTCAGCTGCTGTTGCAGGGCCTCCAGGTTGCGGCCGGCCGCTTGGTAGGTGATCAGCAGGCCCTGGCCGGCATGGGCCCCCAGATCGAGGCCCGCCTCCCACTCCTGCAGCTCCAGCCCCAGCCGCTTGGCGGCCAAGAGCCACTGGCCGGCAATGGAGCTGCGGTGGCAGAACACCAGGAAGCTCTGCAGCTGGCCCTGCTGGTGCAGGCGCTGGAAGCCCAGCAGGGCGCCGAGGGTTTTGCCCGCGCCGGGGCCGGCATTGATCAGCACATCGCCGCTGCCCTGCTCCAGGCGGCGCCGTAGCAGCTGGATCAACTGCACCTGCCACTGGCGGGGCTGCAGGGCCGCCCCCGTTTGGCTACCCGCCTGGGTGTCGGCCTGGGCCCTGGGGTTCCCCAGATTGAAGGAGGGTGCTGGCATGGGGCCATTTTGTTCGGCCGCGGCGAAAAAAGATGCGCACTTCTACCTATTCGCTTTGGCGGCAGCGTCCCTAACTTCCGGCCATCACCCCGCTCCCGGGTTCTGCCCCGTCAGTCCATGGACGAGCGTTCTGCCTTCGCCCTCACGCCCGACGAGCTGCGCCAGCGCTTTGAGCGCTCCTTGGCGCACGAGTGCGATCTCGACCCGATGATCCTGCGGGCGCGCCACCTGCGCCATCAGGGTTCAACACCCCAGGCCCACTGCCTAGAACAGGAGCTTCTGCCCTTGTTTTAGGCATGCATCTGGCCGTCAGCGGCGCCTCCGGCAAGACCGGCTGGCGCGTGGTGCAGGAGGCCCTCGCCCACGGCCATCGCGTGACCGCCATCGTGCGGCCTGGCTCCGAGCTGCCCGAGGGCCTGGAGGGGGCTGCGGTGGTGCGGCTAAACCTGGCCGATGCCCCGGCCCTGCAGCAGGCGCTGCGGGGCTGCGATGCCCTGGTGATCGCCACCGGCGCGCGGCCCAGCATTGATCTGGCGGCTCCGCTGAAGGTGGATGCCTTCGGGGTGCGCCAGCAGATCCGCGCCTGCCAGGCGGTGGGCGTGCAGCGAGTGGTGCTGGTGAGTTCCCTCTGCGCCGGCCTGTGGCTGCACCCGCTCAACCTGTTTGGCTTGATTCTGGTGTGGAAGCGCCTGGGCGAACAGTGGCTGGCCCAGAGCGGGCTGGACTGGACCGTGATCCGCCCCGGCGGCCTCAAGGAGGCCGAGGACAACCTGGAGGCCCAGCAGGTGCACTACAGCGCCGCCGATCAGCAGCAGGAGGGCAGCATCCCTCGCCGTCTGGTGGCGCGGGTGTGCCTGGAGGCCCTTGAAACTCCAGCCAGCAGCGGCCGGATTGTGGAAATCACCAGTGCGGAACGCCCCCAGGAGGTTCCGGCTTCGAGCCTGGCGGCCTGGCTCTGAGGGCTGCCCTGGGGGCGGGGTCTGTGCCGGAGTGCGCACATTGCCAGCGCTTCCGTTGCCGTTGGAGTGTTCCCGACCAATCAATGGGAACGGAATGCCTGGCAGGCCTGCCCCTTGATCCGTGTGTTGGTGCCTCGGGAACGGCGCTCGGGAGAAACCCGGGTGGCGGCCACCCCCGAAACCGTGAAACGCCTCAGCAGCCGAGGCTGCAGCGTGTGGCTGGAGCGAACCGCTGGCCAGGCGGCTGGTTACAGCGATGCGGCCTACGCCGAGGCGGGGGCTGAGCTGTTTGATGGCGACAGCGCCGAGGCGGAGGGGCTGTGGGCCACCGCCGATGTGCTGCTCACCGTGCAGGCCCCGGAGCTGGGGGGGGTGACCCTCAAGCCTGGGGCCCTGCTGCTGGGGCTGCTGGATCCCTTCCGCAACAGCGGTCTGATGGATCAGCTGGAGAGCCGGCAGGTGTCTGCGCTGGCGCTGGAGCTGCTGCCGCGCATCAGCCGCGCCCAGACCATGGATGCCCTCTCTTCCCAGGCCAACATCGCCGGCTACAAGGCGGTGCTGCTGGCGGCGGCGGCCCTGGATCGCTTCTTCCCGATGCTGATGACGGCCGCCGGCACCGTGCAGCCCGCCAAGGTGGTGGTGCTAGGGGCCGGCGTGGCGGGCCTGCAGGCGGTGGCCACGGCGCGCCGCCTCGGCGCCATCGTCTCGGCCACCGACGTGCGCAAGGCGACGGAAGAACAGGTGAAGAGCCTCGGCGCCAAGTTCGTCTATGCCGATATCGCCGATGCGGCCACCTCCGGCGTGACGGTCGAGCACATCATGCTGTCGTCGTCTCCGGCCGCCAACGGCGACACCGTCGACTTCACCATCGACTACCTGCTCCCCCTGTTGGCCCCGAACTCCTTGCAGGGAGCCAACTCCTCGATCACCCTCACCTTCCACGCGGCGCAAAGCGCGAACCAGCCCCTCGGCGATTGCCAGGCGGGCCGGCAGTGCAACACCATCACCTGGGGTTGATGTCGCGATGAGGAGTCGGCTGGCCATCTCGATGATCGGCATCTCGGCCCTGGCCATCCAGCTCGGGTCGGGATCGTCATCCACGAGCGCCCGCTTCTCCTCGTCCGCCACGTCGACCGCTTCGGAATTCACCGGTGCCACGCTGTCTGAGACCGTGGCACCGGTGATCATCCCGTCCTTGGAGGGTCG
>CALJTZ010000407.1 GCA_937975655.1 uncultured Synechococcus sp.
GCACGATGCTGCTCGACGGCACCATCGTCAACGCCGACGTAAACGCATCGGCCGCCATCGCCGGCACCAAGATCAGCCCCGACTTCGGCAGCCAGAACGTCACCACTACCGGCACCAGCACCGCCGCCAGCTTCATCCCCACCAGCAGCACCGCACCGTCAAACGGGGTTTACCTACCTGCCGCAAACAGCGTAGCCATCTCAACTAATGGCACGGGGCGGTTGTTCGTGGATGCGAGTGGGCGGGTTACAGGTCAGGGCTTTAGTTCTTATCGCGGAAATACATACACGATTGCCAGCTTTGCGGCAAATACTACGTTAGGCCCACTCAACATTGTTCAAGGAAACACCGGAACACACCCTTCAATTTCCGCAGGGCAGAATAGCAGTGGAACGTATGCGTCACTGGGGCTCCTGACCAGTGACAAGTATCGTTTGTTGATTGATCCGACGGGTGCATCGACATTTACATCTGATGCATCGACTGCTCCAGTTATTGTTAACATCGGAGCCAGTGAGGTTGCGCGTATTGACTCCAGTGGCCGCTTAGGTCTGGGGATTAGTAGCCCTGGCAGTTTGCTAGAAATCAATAGCGCAGCGCCTTCTACCGTTGGCACTACAACCCTGCTTCAGAGAATCAGAAGCAACACAGGCAATTCTGGATTCTTAGAAACAACTTCGCGTAGGCACACCGCTGGTTCTGACTGGTCGGGCGTTTCTATGCGCCTGCAACATAATGTTGACAGTACCCTTATGGGGTACCTTGAGTTCAACCCATCAGGTACTTCCCAAGGTGTCGCCATTGGGCACAATGATACTTCGCGCTTGGTCGTTGACTCGTCAGGCAGAGTAGGGATTGGCTCTAATGCGCCCAGCTATTTGTTAGATGTCCAGGGGGCCGCTGCGGTTGGAATTGGCGCTGCAGGCGGCAACAACTACGAGTTCAGAGTAAGAGCTGGGACGAGTGGCCTTTCTCGTTTTATCGCTGCAGATACTTCTGATGCTGGGTACATCGATTACGACCACTCTGGCAACAGTTGGATCTTCAGGACAAATGGATCTGAGGCTTGCCGCATTGATAGCAGTCAGAGGCTTTTAGTTGGCACGTCTACGAGCATTGCGGAGCAATTCTCGGGACAAGCGCGAATCCAAACCGCTGGGACAAACTATTACGGACTTGCTTCTTTCCAATATGCAAACGACGGCATTGAAAACGTTTTAACGATTGCCAAGTCACGCGGAACTTCTGTTGGAAGCCACGTAATCGTTCAGAGCGGGGACAACCTTGGAATGATTCGTTTCCAAGGATCTGACGGTACGGGCTTTTTGATGGGGGCGTCGATCACAGCCGCTGTAGACGGCACCCCCGGCACTAACGACATGCCGGGCCGACTATTGTTCGCCACTACCGCCGACGGAGCGAGCAGCCCGACGGAGCGAATGAGAATCCAGGCCGATGGCAAAGTGCTGATCGGCACCACCTCGGCCTACACAGCGGCTGGCGTCGTCAACGTTCCCGTTCTCGGCTCCACCACCGGCGCATGGACCAGCAGCGCCGGCACCACGGTCTCGCGCATCCACATGCGCTTTGAGAACACCAACGGCGAGGTGGGCTCCATCTCCACCTCGGGCTCGGCCACGGCCTTCACCACATCCTCCGACTACCGCCTGAAGGAGAACATCGAGCCGATCACCGGCGCGGCCGCGCGCGTGCTCGGCCTCAATCCCGCGCGCTTCAACTTCATCGCCGACCCCGCGCGCACCGTCGATGGCTTCATCGCCCACGAAGTGCAGGCGATCGTGCCCGAGGCAATCGTCGGCGAGAAGGATGCCGTCGATGAGAACGGCGCGCCGATCTACCAAAGCATCGACCAGTCCAAGCTGGTGCCCCTCCTCACCGCAGCCCTGCAGGAAGCTCTCGGCCTGATCTCTGACCTCGAGGCCCGCATTGCTGCAGCCGGAATCTGATCTACCCTCAACCCAACGGACCCCACCCATGACCACCACCACCTTCACCTGGGCCATCGCCAACATGGACCGCCAGCTGGCGGACGGCGCTGTTACCACCCTGCATTGGACCCTCTCGGCGCATGACGGCACCTACAGCGCCGGCGCCTATGGGTCAATCGGGCTGCCCGAGCCCGACCCCGACGCCATGATCCCCTTCGCTGATCTCAGCGAGGAGACCTGCATCGACTGGGTCAAGGACAACTTCGGCCCTGAGAAGGTCGCCGAGATCGAGGCTGCACTGCAGGGCCAGCTGGACCAGCAGCGCCAGCCAGTCACCGGCCAAGGCCTCCCCTGGGCTAGCTGATGGCCGTCAAATCCAAGACCGGCACCGCGCGCCTCGATCATCAACCGGGGCCACCCAAGACCTCCAGC
>CALJTZ010000408.1 GCA_937975655.1 uncultured Synechococcus sp.
GTCACGTATTGCTCAAATCAAAACACAAATCGAAGAAGCGACAAGCGACTACGATCGTGAAAAGCTGGAGGAACGCCTGCTGCTTTCTGCCGAGCCGCTGCTGCAGATCGACAAATCCCTGTCCAACGACACGCTGACTGCCGACAACGTCATGCTGCAAGCTCGCCAGGGCCAGGCGGTCGACCCGGCGCAGGATCCGCAATTCACCCTCTACCGCCAGGACGCCGCGGTGGATCCCCTCGCCCTGGACGCCCGCACCAGCCTGTTGCCCACGTTCCTGTTCATCGGCAATGGACTGCCCGCCGCCACGGACACGGTGCGCCGTGGCAATGAACGGGTGCTGAAGGCACGCTTGGCGGATGCCGAATTCTTTGTGCAGGCCGATCGAGCCGTGCCCAGCATCGACCGCCGCGATCAGCTCGCCCGGGTCACCTTTGCCGAGGGCCTCGGTTCCCTCCGCGATCGGGTGGAACGGCTGGAGTGGCTCACCGATGTGCTGCTGGAGCAGCTCAACCTGCCAGCGGAGGCCGCAGTGCATGCCCGCCGCGCCGCGCACCTCTGCAAACACGATCTGGTGAGCCAGATGGTGGGCGAGTTCCCCGAGCTGCAGGGGCTGATGGGGGGCAAGTATCTGCTGGCCGAGGGCGAACACCGTGGGGTGGCCCTGGCCGTGCTGGAGCACTACCTGCCCAAAGGTGCTGGCGACCAGCTACCCAGCTCCGATGCAGGCGCTGTGGTGGCCCTGGCAGAACGTCTGGAGCTGTTGCTGAGCATTTATGCCAAGGGGGAGCGGCCCAGCGGCTCCTCCGACCCCTATGCCCTGCGCCGGGCCGGCAATGGCCTGCTGCAGGTTCTCTGGAACCGAGGCTGGAGTCTCGATCTGCTGGCCCTGCTGGAACGGGCCACCGGCCACTGGGCCCAGCTACTGCCCCACTTCCAGGTGGATGCCGGTGGCCTGGCCGCTGAACTGGCCGATTTCCTGCGTCAGCGCCTGGTGAGCCTTCTGGAGGACGAGGGCTTCGAGGCGGATCTGGTTCAGGCCGTGGCGGGCGACGGCGTGGCGTTGGAGAGGGTGATCCGTGATCCCGCCGATGCGCGCCAGCGGGCCGAGCTGCTGGCGGAGCTTCGCCGCACGGGCGATCTCGCCGCCGTGCAGGCCGTGGTGACCCGGGCGGCCCGTCTGGCGGACAAGGGAAGCCTGGACCCCGCTGTGCTGAGCGCCTCTGGCGTTGTGGACGCTGCTCTGTTTGAACAGCCCAGTGAAGCCGCCATGCTCGCGGTGCTCAGCCGGCTTGAGCCCATCGCCACCGGACCTTCCGCTGATCGCTACCGCGAGTTGGCCGACGGGCTGAGCGCCGGTGCAGAGGCCCTGGCCGCGTTCTTTGATGGGGATGCCAGCGTGATGGTGATGGCCGATGACGCAGCCGTGCGGACCAACCGGCTGAACCTGTTGGGTGTGCTGCGCAACCAGGCTGCTGTTTTGGCGGATTTCCGCCGGATCTCCGGCTGATCGTCGGTCTGAGCTGCGTAGGCTGATGCTTGAGCAGGTGGCCCGTTGCACCTGAGTGCCAGGGCAATCACCTGATCACCACGTCTTCCAGTCTTCAGGGCGTCACCGCGCGTCCGTTGCCCGTTCAGCCCCGCAGTCGTCGGGATTTCAACCTGGCGGGGTTCCGCCAACGCGACAACAGCATTGCGGCCTGGCAACTGTTCAGCACTTTGGCGCCCACCGCTGTCCTGTGGGCGATGGTGCCCTCCCTGGCCGTGGCACCAGGGCTGTTACGCCTGCTGCTGCTGCCGGTGTTGCTGCTGGTGCGACTGCCGGCACGACAGGCCCAGCAGCAGCAACGACGACGGGAGCGGCGACAACGGGAGCTGCTGCCGCCGCAGGGGTAAACTCCGCGGGGGCCGCGGCCCCAAAGGGGTTGGACCCGAGCAGTCCCGTGACCCCGGGGGCAAAGGACGGAGGTGCAGCGGCGGCGGCGGCGCGGGGAGCAGGAGGAGGGGAGCTGCTGCCACCGTTGCCGCCGTGGCCGTTG
>CALJTZ010000409.1 GCA_937975655.1 uncultured Synechococcus sp.
ACCGTGTCGCAGAGCAGCTGGGCGTAGAGATTGGCGGCGCAGCCGCTGTTGCCATAGCGGCTCACGCAGGCACCGGGCACCGCCGGCAGCAGGGGCTGGGCCTGGGATGGCAGGGCCAGCAGCAGCTGGAGCAAGGCCAGGGGTGGCCCACCAACCCGCCACCGTCTCATTGGAACGTCTCCGGCCTGCAGGCGAGCCACTGCTTCAGGCTGGCTTCCCGCAGGGCGGGCCGGCCTGACGCCTCCAGCAAGGCAGGATCGATCACCCGCAGGCGATCTGCGCTGGCGCGCAGGGCGGCCTCGGCGCTGGTGAGCTGGGCCAGATGGCGGCGCTTCCAGGCCGCTGCGCGCTCCTGCTCCGCAGCCCGCCAGGCCTCCAACTGTTGGTCGTAGAGCTCCTGCTCAATCTCCTGGTCGTAGGTGGCCAGGCGGCGCTGCTCTTGGGGGTCCAGGGGTTGCGGACCCTGGCTGGCCTGATACACCTCGGCCTCGAGAGCCTGCAGCTGATCGCGCCTCTGGCGGAAACCGGCCACCAGGCCCGGCAGGCTTGCCCTGTGCATGCGGCAGAGGGCCCGGCGTCGCTCCTGCTGGGCCCGCTGCTGCCGCAGGCTCCGCTCCTGCTCCCGGGCCAGCCGCGTGTCGACGCCGAACAGGCACTGGCCGTAGGCCAAGGCGCTGGAGAGTGCGTTGGTTTCGGCCCCACGGCGAGACTCCCGCACACAGCGCTCGCGGCCCTGCTCGCTCACGGGATGCCAGCTGCCGCACCCCGTGAGCAGAGACACCAGCAGAACCGTTGCCGCGAGCCGGCGATGGCGACGCAAAGGGGGGCTCCAAATGCTGTTGGCATGTTGGCAGCCAAGCCGCTGGCCCCGGCCGGACCATGGCCACCACAGGTCCATCGGACGGTTTTCCAGATCACCGGGGTCGGTGGTCCAGCCAGCGCCAATCCCAGCCGATCGCCGCAGACTGGACTCGGACGAGTGGGATATCCATGCGCGAAGCCATCTTTGATGTGGTGGAGGAACGGCCTGGCGCCATCCGTGCCACCTCCAGCGATAAAACTCAGACCCTCACAGCACCCTCCATCGAAGAACTCCGCCACGACGTGCGGGAGTTGCTGATGGCCACCTACGGCGATGCCCACGTGAGTGTGCGGGTACGGCTGCGCCGGCCCCACCGCTGATCCCCCTCGGGCCGCAGCTCACGTGAGGAAACAGGGCTAGAACAACCCTTCGAATGCAGTTCCCCATGGCCAACTACATCATCAGCCTGGAAAGCGGCGAGAGCTTCAGCTGCAGCGATGACCAGTACATCCTGGATGCCGCTGAGGCCGCTGGCGTGGACCTGCCGTATTCCTGCCGGGCAGGGGCCTGCAGCACCTGCTGCGGGAAAATCCTGTCCGGCAGTGTGGACCAGGCGGACCAGAGCTTCCTGGACGATTCCCAGATGGAAGGTGGTTTTGCCCTGCTGTGCGTCAGCTATCCCCTCAGCGACTGCACGATCCGCAAGGATGTCAGTGGCGAATTGGGCTGAACCCAGGCAAGCAAGGGTCAGATGAAATACATCGCCTGGGCCTCGAGACGCTGATCACGCTGCTCCAGCAGATCCTGCAGCGTGATCGCCGCCAGCCGCTCCTCCCTCTGGAGATCCAGAGCGGCGGAGAGAGCATCGAGAGCCTGAAATTCCGGGGAGTTCCGGGTGGATCCATCCCGGGTGCTCATGTCACCCTCCAGACAGGCCACCACCTCAGCCACCGTGAGTTGTGAGGGAGAACGGGTGAGCTGATAGCCACCCCGTGGACCTCGAATACTGCGCAGGATGCCAGCCCGGCGCAGGCTGGTCATCATCTGCTCGAGATAGCGCTCGGGGATGGCCTGGCGACCTGCGATCTCGGCCACCTGGAGCACCCCTCCGGAGGGATAGTCACCCGCAAGCTCCATGAGAGCCACAAGGCCGTAATCGGTCTTGGCGCTGAATCCCAAGGTTGCTCCAGGGTGGTACCTGCCTGAATTGTCGCAAAACCAGGGCATGGGCGGCCGGCTGTCCCCCCAACGCCAACCCCGCGGCGAGCCGTAGCCGGCAGATCTGCGCATACTGAGCCCACGCACAATCGCCGGGGTCCTGCATGGTCCGCACGTTCCTCGCCCTGCTGACCCTGGCACCGCTAGGGGCCCCGTTGGTGCTGGCCGAACCGGGGCGGGCGCTGGGCACCAGCAGCAGCTGCCAAGTGCCCATGCAGGGTCGCTACGCCGTGATGGGCATGGGCAGCAGCCTGCCAGTGAAGGGCACCACCAGTCCGGAAGCCCGCCTGCTGCAGGAGCGTTGGCTACCGGGTGGTGCTGTGCGGGGGGAGATCATCGAGCGGGTGGGACAGAACCGCCGCAGTGGCAGCTACTCCGGCCGGGTCACGGTGGTGGGCATCTGCCTGGTGCGGGTGGAGCGGCAACTGCCCTGGGGAGCCCAGGTGTCTGAAGCCGTGCTGGACAGCAAGGGCCGGCCCCTCTACAGCCTGGATCGTGCCAGCGGCACAGTGATCACCGGCCGCTGGCTGCCCATGGCCCCCGGGGCCTGCAAAGCCAGCGACCTCAACGGCGTGGTGCTCAGCAGCCAGGTGGGCAGCAATTGGCAACAGAACAGCTGGACGCCGAATGCGGTGGTGCAACGGGAGGAATGGGCTGGCGGCAACGTGAAGGGCATCGCCCTCGCCAGCTACAACGGCGCCGGTGAAACCGTGGGCTACACCGGCAAGCTCCAGCTCGACAGCGGCAGCTGCTGGGGCACCCTGGTGGAACGCGATGCCAAGGACGTGCCCTTCAACTACCGGGCCCTGGTGGTGAATGGCCGCAACGGCGCCCGCGGCTACCTGTACCTGCAAACCGACCCCACCAACCTCACCGTGGGCTGGCTGGTGCGGGAGTGATGCGGTGGCTCTTGGCACAGGCAGGGCTTAACGCCCCAGAACGGTGCGGACGAAGCTGAGCTCCACGCCGACGCCGGGCTCCTCCACATGACGGGCCAGCACCAGGCGATGGCACCCCTGTTCCAGCACGAAGCCATCACAGCCTTCATCAAAGAAGGCCAGGCGTCGTAGCGGCACCGCCATGGCAACGGGCCGGCTCTGGCCAGGCTCCAGGCTCACCCGGCAGAACCCCACCAGCTGCCGGGCCGGACGCTCCACTTCCACGCCCGGTGGCTCGACATACAGCTGCACCACCTCTTCAGCGGCCATGGGGCCGAGGTTCGCCAGCCGCAGCGCCACCTGGAGCACCGCGCCATCCGGGCTGCGCTCCACCCTCAGACCCGAGGCCTCAAACCGGGTGTAGGAAAGGCCGTAGCCAAAGGGAAAGGCCGCCGGGTGCTGGTCCCGCGCCAGCCGGCGGTAGCCATGCCAGAGGTCGTAGGTGATCTGGCGCGCCCGCGGATCGAACGGTGGCAGATGCCCATGGGCAGTGGGCAGCGCAAAGGGCATCCGCCCGGAGGGCGCCACCCGGCCGAACAGCACATCCGCCAGGGCTTCGCCCCCCTGCATGCCCGGGTACCAGCACAACAGCAGGCCCGGCACCAGCTGCCGCCAGGCCTCGCACAGGATCGCCCCACCCCCCATCAACACCACCACCGTGCGGGGGTTGGCCGCCGCAACTGCACGGATCAGGGCCTCCTGGCGCGGCTCGAGGTTGAGGTGCGTGCGGTCGCCGGAGGAGAAGTACTCGCCCGGCCGCAGCGACCCCAGGCCCGCCATGGCGGCCATCAGCCCCGCCAGCGGCGTCCACCAAGGCTTCAGCCGCTCGCGGCCGAAGCGGCGCAGCAGCGAATCGGGGGGCGGCATCTGGCGCAGGCTCGGGGCGATGTCGCCGGTGTGGATGTGCTCCCCCTCATGGCGCCAATCGAGGCCCACCACCACCACGGCGGCATCCGCTGCAGCTGCCTGTGCCGCCGCTGCCGCCGCGTTGCGGCCATCGCTGTAGTGGATCGCCAGCTCCGGCGCCGCCACCCGCAACCCCTGCAGGGGTGTCACCACCGAGCCAGCCGCGGGGCGCGTATCCGAGGAACCCCGATCCCCCAGGTTGGGCACCGCCGCCAACTCCCCGATCACCGCCAGGGAACCCAGGCCCCGTAACGGCAACACCGCCCCCTCGTTGCGGAGCAGCACAATCGCCTTGGTGGCCGCTTCCCGCGCCAAGGCCCGATGGCGCGCGCAGGCCCGCAGGGCAGTGGGGTAAGTGCCCAGCGACAGGGAGAGCTGGGCCCGCAACAGCCGCAGCACCGCATCGTCCACCCGAGCCAGGGGCACCTCGCCACGGGCCAGGGCCTGGGGCAGGCAGGCCTCAAAGATCATGCGGAAAGGCATCTCCAGGTCCTGCCCGGCCAGCAGGGCCTTGGTGCCATCGCGCAGGCCAAAGATGAAATCGGTGAGCACGAAGCCGCGGAAGCCCCAGCGGCCCTTGAGGATCTGGCCCAGCAGCTGGGGATGCTGGCCGCACCACTCGCCATTCACGCTGTTGTA
>CALJTZ010000410.1 GCA_937975655.1 uncultured Synechococcus sp.
AGCGGCTGATGGCGTGCCGATCACCTATGACGGCGGCGAACTGGACCTGCCAAGCAGCCAGGTGAAGCCCACTGGGGATGACGAGCTGGATGACGAGGTGATGGCCAACCAGGGCGGCCGATGAGTGCCAAGGGCAAGGCCGTGATGAGCCTGGTGAATGACTACTCGGAGGTGCTGGGGGAGCTGGAGAATCGGGCGGCGGCGAACACGGTGGCGATGCTGCGCAGCTCTCTGGACAATGCGTTGAAGGACCTGCGCAAGGCTTACAGCAACTACATGGCAGCCGTGGGCCCGGTGGTTGCGGGACCTGATGGTGAGCCTGTGCAGCGCCCTGGGGCCTACAGCAGCGGGGAGGTGGCAACGAAGTTCAGGGGGATCCTCAAGGCCGCGCAGCGGTTCATGGGGGATGAAGAGCTGAGGCAGTGGCAGAAACAGTTTGAGGTCGATCTGCTGGAGGCCACGGCCCGTGGAGGGGAGATTGGTGATGAGCTCTCGAAGCTGGCAACGGCGAAGGCCAGGACGGTGCCGTTTGCCGCGCCGGATCCGTTGGCGGTGAAGGCAGCGCTGCAGATCAGCACCGCCTACATCCAGGGGGAGTCGGCCGCGTTCCGCGATTCGATCGTGCAGACCGTTGGTGAGGGGGTATCGAGGGGATGGGGGCCCCGGAAGCTGGAGGGGCGGATCAAGGAAGCGCTGCGGGGCAGCAAGGACCCGAATGGGATCACCCAGCGGCTGGGGCTGGAGCAACGGGCGGAGCTGATTGCCCGATCAGAGCTGGCGAATGCCTATGCGCGGGGGGGCCTGGAGCGATCGAAACGGCAGGGGTTTTCGTTCGTGCGGGTGGTGGCGGCGATGGATGAACGGACGTGCCCGACCTGCGTGAGCCGCAATGGGCTGGTGTTTCGGGTGGATCAGCTGGTGTTGCCGTTCCATCCAAGGTGCCGGTGCGTGCCGGTGGCGGTGCCGAATGAGGCGGTGGAGGAAGGGGACCCCGGGGAGCGTGATCAACTGCTGGATGGGGAGTTCTGGCGGGAGGAACACGAGCGGGGAGTGGAGGCGTTTGCCAAGGCGAAGGGGATGACGGTGGAGAC
>CALJTZ010000411.1 GCA_937975655.1 uncultured Synechococcus sp.
TCCCTACACGACGCTCTTCCGATCTGGCCATTCCGTGAGGGAAAGGTGCTGCAGTGCCGCACCGGAGTGGCGCTTTCCAGCAAACCCGTCCTTACAGATCACTCAGACGCAACAGCACGCGTGAACAGCCACTCCCTCACGACCGCATTCGCCACGCAACTGAGCGCCACGCTGATCGGTATCGGCATGGTGATCTTTGCCGTTTCCGCGATCACGCAGTCCTTGCATCGGTGAATGAACCGCAGGCCAGCGTGGATCGGAGTCGTCCTGGCGGCGGCACTCATGGCTGCAGATCAGAAGCTGGATCAATCAGATCTGATCGATCAGACCGGCGCACCAACGCACGCATTGTTCACAGCCCCAACGTCCGATGGCTGTGCTGGAGCCCACCAATCTGCTGCTTCTGGCCTGTGCGCTGATCTACCTCTGGATCGGTGAACCGGCTGAGGCTGCCATCCTGTTGGTGTTCGTGGCCGCCATCAGCGTCCTGGATGCCCTGCAGCAGCACCGCAGCCGCCGGGCCCTAGCGGAGCTGGCGCGGCTAGCAGCACCGGCGGTGCGGCTGCGACGCCAGGGCCAGGAACTGAGCCTCCCGCCCGACCAGGTGCAATGCGGCGATCTCCTACGCCTGGAAGAAGGCGATCGCGTTGCTGCCGACGCCCAGATCACCGAGGCGGCAGGGTTATGGCTGGATGAATCCTTGCTCACCGGCGAGGCCTTGCCGGTGCTCAGGCAAGGCCTCGGTGAACCGATCCAGGCCGGTGCCTTGGTGGCCAGCGGCCGCGGCTGGGCGGAGGTGGTGGCCACGGGGGCCGACACCGAACTCGGGCGCATCGGAGCGAGCCTGCTGCAGGTAAATCCACCGCTCACGCGCCTGCAGCGGCAGACCCGGCGACTCACGAGTCGTCTCACCATCGGCACCCTGGCCTTAACCGTTGCCCTGCTGCTGATCCACGGCGCCGCCACCGGACGCTGGAGCGAGGCCCTTCTGGCCGCCCTGGCGCTGGCCCTGGCGCTGTTGCCCAATGAGATCCCGGTGGTGCTGGCCCTGTTCCTGGCCCTCGGTGGCTTGCGCCTCGGCCGAATCGGAGTGCTCGCCCGTTGGCCCGCGGCGGTGGAGAGCCTGGGCAGCACCACGGTTCTGGCGGTCGACAAGACAGGCACGCTCACCCAGAACCGCATGGCCGTGGCAGCGCTGCTCACCTGGCCGGATGCGGATTGCTGGCGCCCGCAGCTGCCCCTGGCTGAGCCCTGGCATCGCTTGCTTGAATTTGCGGTGCTGGCCAGCCGGCCAGATCCGGTGGATGCCATGGAGGTGGCGATCCAACGGCTGGCGAGTGAGCGGCTGCGGCACCAGGACAGCGAGCATCTCCATCCCAACTGGCCCTTGCTGGGGGAGTACCCCATCACACCGGAGCTGCTGTTGGTCTCCAAGCTCTGGAGTGACGCCGATGGCACACCACACATCGCCGCCAAGGGAGCACCGGAGGCGATCGCAGCGCTGTGTCATCTCGAACCAGGAGCCGCCGCGGGGCTGTTGCAGGCCGCGGAAGAGCTCAGCCAGGAGGGCTTGAGGGTGCTCGCAGTGGCCAGTGGTCTGGACGGGGCGCCGCGTCATCCCGAGCTGACCACGACCGAGCAGGAGCCGTTGCCGCCCCAGGTGCACGACTTCCTGTTTGAACCGATCGGCCTGATCGCACTGGCGGATCCGATCCGGCCTGAGGTGCCGGCGGCGATCGCACGGGCCCAAGCCGCAGGGGTGCGGGTGGTGATGATCAGCGGCGATGCACCGGCCACGGCGCGCTCCATCGCCGACCAGGCGGGATTGCCTCAGGGCGAGCCGATCTGCGGCGCCGAGCTGGAGCGCCTCGATCCCAGGCAGATGATCCACCGGATCCAGAACACAGCAGTGTTCGCACGGGTGATGTCGCAGCAGAAATTGCAGCTGGTGCGGGCCCTCCAGGCCGCCGGTGAGGTGGTGGCCATGGGTGGCGATGGCGTCAATGACGCACCAGCCCTCAAGGCCGCCGACATCGGCGTTGCCATGGGCAAGCGCGGCACAGCCGTGGCACGGGAAGCCGCCGATCTGGTGCTGCTCCGCGATGACTTCAGTGCACTGGTGGAAGCGCTGGCCCTGGGGCGACGGATCGAGGCAAACCTGCATCGGGCCCTGGGGTACACGCTGGCGATCCACCTGCCGATCGCAGTCCTGAGCCTGTTGCCACTTCTGCTGCCTCAGCTGCCCTTGCTGCTGCTGCCGGTGCACATCGCCCTGCTCCATCTGGTGATCGACCCGGCCTGCACCGTTGTGTTTGAGGGGATTGCGGCAACGCCGCAGTTGATGCAGCAACCGCCCAGGCCTGCCGATGGGCCCTTGTTCACGGCTCAGACCTGGCATCAGGCCCTGGTTCAGGGAGGACTACTCAGCGCCCTGGTGCTAGCGGCGGCCTTCTGGCCAGATCTGGCGGTGCCAGAGCGGCGCAGCTGGGTGTTTGCCCTCCTCCTGCTCGGCGGCGGGGTCTTGGTGTGGTGGAACGGCGACCGCCGCAGCACCCTCACCTGCGCTGGCTCGTTGATCGGTGTGGGGCTCTGGCTGCTGGTGCAGGCAATTCCAGGCCTGGCGCCCCTGTTGGAGCTGGCGCCAACACCCCCCGCTCTGGCCTTGGGATTGACGGCGCTGATGGTTGCACTGGTGTCGGATGCTGCTTGCCTGCTGCGATGACGACCGGCAGAGTCTTGGCACTGATGAATCACCCATGCGCTCCCCTCTGGCCTTGGCCGCCGCTGCACTGGCTTCGGCTTCGGCATCCACCCAAGCGTTATCGGTTG
>CALJTZ010000412.1 GCA_937975655.1 uncultured Synechococcus sp.
CACCACGTCGATCCCCCGCTCCACAATCCGCCCGGCGAGGGCCTGGGCATTGGCCTGGTCGCTGTCGGGTTCCACGGTGGCCCCCAGCCAGATGCGGCCGTTGGCGCGGGGCACCAGGTTGATGCCGTTCCAGCTGATGGAGCCGGGCCAGCCGCCGGGGTCGGGGCAGCCTGCCGGCAGTTGCAGCTCCAGGGCCTGGCCCAGGACGGGTGCCTGGGGGCGCTCGTGGCCGAGGGGCTCCAGCAGGGCAGGGCTGCCCAGGCCGCCGCAGATCACCAACCACTGGGCCTGCAGCCCCTGGCCATCGTCAAGGGTCAGCGTCCAGGGTCCGCCCACCCCGGTGGGGCGTTTCAGGGCCACGGCGGCGGCGGCGATCAGCTGCAGGCCCAGCCGCAGTCCATCGGCCCGCAGGGCCCCGAGCATGGGCAGGGGATCCAGCTGGCCATCCTCCGGAGAGAGCATCCCCCCCTGGGCTGCAGCCGGCACGGTTGGCTGCAGGGCGGCCAGGGCGTTGCGGTCCAGCCACTGCAGGGCGATGCCCCGCTGCACGCGCTGCTCCACCAGCCGCTGCAGGGCCAGGGCCTCCTGGCTGTCGGCGGCCAGCTGCAGCAGTCCGGGTCGCCAGGGCAGCTGGTGGCCGCGGCCGCTGAGTTGTTGGCGCCATTCCCCCCACAGTTGGTGGGAGCGTTGCCGCAGTCGCCAGCCGCGGCCGCTGGAGCGGCGATACACCTGGGCCATCAGCAGGCCCAGGGCGGCGCTGCTGCCGGCGCCGGCTCGCTGGGGCCCCGTAGCGCAGGGGTCTACGAGGGTGACGCTGTGGCCCCGCTGCAGCAGCAGCCAGGCCACGGAAAGGCCCACCATCCCGGCGCCGATCACGAGGACCGACTGGGGCTGGTGGGCCTGGAGGGAAGAGGGCGCGGTGATCGGGACGGTCCTCGCGATCCGGGTTGGATCAGTTCTGCTTGAGGTCGGCTTGCACCTGGGCGGGCAGGGTCTGGGCGTAGAGACCGAAGCCGCTGGCCACCTTGATGTAGGCCTTGCGCAGGCGCTCGCCGTCCTGCAGGCGAGCGGCTTCATCGAGCTCGGCGAAGGCGGCCTTGAGGTTGTTGGCCCGCTTGGTGGCCTCGGGGCGGTCAGCGGGCAGCAGCCGCTGGTTGATGTAGAGCATCTCGCGGCCCACTTCCTGCATGGGGCCGTGGATCAGGTTGCGGGTGAACACCCAGTTCTTGTCGTTCACCAGGGCTGCCAGTTCGGGCAGGCGGTCGCGGGCGGCCAGGAAGCCCTCGGCCTGGCGATCGATGTAGGCGATGTCCTCGGGGCTGAGGCTGGCGGCGCGGGCCTTGCCGCTGTCGCAGGCTGCCAGGCCGAAGCTCAGCACCACGGCCAGGGCCAGCAGGGTGAGGCGCTTGAGGGCGGTGGAGAGCTGGGACAGCAGCGCGGGCAAGGGCTGGGCGGCCATGGCGGGCACAACAGATTGCCGGACTTTACCCAGGGTGATTCGCTCCAGCCGGTTGCGGTCGCTCACTGCAATGCGCGGCGGCAGGCCTGGGGTGTGGTGCCTCCTGCCGGCACAATGCCCTCACTGACGGCGTTGTTCCGCCATGACGGGCCCTACCGCCATCCTGCAGATGATCTGCCCGGATCAGCCCGGGCTGGTGCGGGAGCTCTCGGGCTGGGTGGCCGCCAACGGCGGCAACATCGTGCATGCCGACCACCACAGCGATCAGGGTGCCGGGCTGTTCCTCAGTCGCATCGAGTGGCAGCTGGAGGGTTTTGGCCTGCCCCGCGCCGCCATCGACCCGGCGGCGGCGGCCTTGGCCGAACGCCTGGGTGGCAAGCACCGCATCACCTTCTCCGATGACCGGCCGCCGGTGGCGATCTTCGTGAGCAAGCAGGACCACTGCCTGCTGGACCTGCTCTGGCGGGTCCGCACCGGTGAGCTGCCCATGCAGGTGCCGCTGGTGGTGGCCAACCATTCCGATCTGGGCCCCATCGCCGAGGAGTTCGGGGCTCGCTTTGCCCACGTGCCCATCAGTGCGGCCAATCGCGAGGAGGCCGAGGCCCGCCACCTGGCCCTCCTGGCCGAGCACCAGATCGAACTGGTGGTGTTGGCCAAGTACATGCAGGTGCTCACCCCCAACTTCCTGGCCAGCTTTGATCCCCCTGATGCCTTCCACCGGGTGATCAACATTCACCACTCCTTCCTGCCGGCCTTCAAGGGGGCGCAGCCCTACCACCGGGCCTGGGAGCGCGGCGTGAAGCTGATCGGGGCTACCGCCCACTACGTGACCGAGGAACTGGATGGGGGGCCGATCATTGCCCAGTCCACCGTGGGTGTCGGCCATCGCGATGAGGTGGACGACCTGATCCGCAAGGGCCGCGACACCGAGCGCCTGGCCCTGGCCAGGGCCGTGCGCCTCCACCTCAAGCGCCAGGTGATCGTGTACCGCGGCCGCACGGCGGTGTTCGAGTAGTGACGTCGTCCTCCGGTGCCAGCGCTGGCCCGTGGGCGGTGGCGCAGCGGCTGCTGGGCCAGGGCCTGGCGGGCCTCGATGGTGAGCGGCCCGAGCCCGCCCACCCCCTGGCCTGGCGCTGTTTCCAGCTGGGCCTGTTCTTCCTCGCCTCCAGTGCCCTGATTGCCGGCGTGCTGTTGTTCGTGGCCCTGGTGCTGGGCAGCCGCAACCGTGAATCCTGGTGGCAGGACCGTTGCAACCGGTGGCTAGCGGCGGCGGCGCTGCTGATGCTGGTGGGCTGTGTCGGGGCCAGCAGCGGCTCCTTGGCCTGGGTGGGGCTTGGCAATTGGTTGCCGTTTTTTTGGGCCTTCTGGGG
>CALJTZ010000413.1 GCA_937975655.1 uncultured Synechococcus sp.
GATTAGCTCCTGTTCTCGACTGAAGTCGGGAAGGGTGAAGAGGGGAATGTGCGGATCGACGTGCGTCCCGACAGAAGCCAGGGTTTACATCGAAGAAACACGGGGTCTGGAGGCGTCCCTGTCGGCGGAGATGGAATCGCCGCTCGGCTGAAGTCGTCCCTTGACCTCAGGCATTGTGGGCAAAACTCCCAAGGCCATCACCACGGACCCACTCGAAGTTCACAAAGGGTCACCGATAACACAGCTGGGTGAGCACAAGGCCCCTAACTCCGAATCAAAGTGCGCGAAATCCTGAAGCAAATCTGCAGGATTCATCAAGAGCCAGCTCCCGCTGGCGCACGCGCCGCGCCACAAAAAAGCCCCGCCGAATGGCGGGGCCGAGGGCGAGAGGAGCGCCGCAAGGGCGATCAGTTCACCGGCGTGACACTGGCCACGCGGCCACCCTGGCGGTGGATCTGCTGCTGGGCTTCCAGCATTTTGTCGAAGCTCACAAAACGCACGGTGTTGCTGCGCTTGTGCAGGCGGTAGTTGTTCAGCCCGGTGACCTCAACGCGATACATGCGCGCCTTCTGGCCAAGCCCCTTGGCCATCTGGGTGATGGCGGTGCTGGGCACGCTGGCGGGCTGCAGGGCAGAGCCGCCGGCGTTCGGACTCACCACCGGCACGGCGCGGTTCTGGTGCAGGGCTGCGCCCAGACGAGACCCGATGCCGGTGACCTCACCCTTCACCGAGGCCGCCGCCCCACGGGTGAGCTGCATCAGCCAGGAAAACTGACGCCCCGCATGGCCCTTGGAGTAATCCCACCCGTGCAGGAAGGGAACTTGCTCCTCGCCGAAGCGCGTCTGATACTCAGCGCTATCGATATAGGAATCGATCTCAGCGTCGAAACCCTGCTCCTGCAGGATCGTGAAGTGGTGCAGCATCTCCTCCTTGCTCTGGGGGGCACGGCCCAGCAGATGCTTGAAGTTCAGCTCAATGAAGTGATAGGGATTGGTGTTCTCAAAGAACTTGC
Organism: uncultured Synechococcus sp.; assembly: GCA_937975655.1. GTDB lineage: Bacteria > Cyanobacteriota > Cyanobacteriia > PCC-6307 > Cyanobiaceae > Vulcanococcus. The sequence goes on from CALJTZ010000413.1 coordinate 1,013, forward strand.
CGCGGTACAAGCCGCTCTTGGCCACAGCACGAACGAACTCGCGCACACTCAGGTAGCCGTTACGGAACAACGACTCGGCACCGGTGAGGCGCTCACTGTCCATCACGTACTGATAACCGAGCACCTGGCGATACACGGCACGGATCAGCGTGGCTTTGTCTTCACTGGAGCCGACAGACCAATTCTCATTGTTGCGATCGTTGGCAAAACGATCGATGCCCAGATAGGCAGCATTGACAAGCGTCATGACAGGCGGGCTGAGGGGAAAAACAACGGCAGCAGTGACCCAGCGGAACACTGCAAAACCTCGCCAGGGCGCAGGGCAGCAAAACCCCGGCGGGAATCCGGCGGAGCCCCAAGGTGACTCCATCAAAAATCCTATGGGCAATTGCCAGAATCACCTGAGAAACACTCATTGATTCGTTACAGGCAAGCCAGCGATCGACTCAGCCAACAAAAAAGCCCCCTTGCGGGGGCTCTCCAACCGCGGGGGCTGCCATGCAGGCAACCCTCGCTATCGCGTTGGCAATCAGACCAGAGCGGCGATGGCGTAGTCGATGTAGTTGTTGGCAATCACGCCGGGGTCGCCGGAGATGCCGTGGTTGGCCTTGATGTAGTTCAGGGCCTCCACGTACCAGGAGGGGGACAGTTCGAACGCGCGGTTGATCTCGTCGAGACCGGCGATCAGGTACTCGTCGATGGGTCCGGTGCCACCAGCAACCAGGCAGTAGGTCACCTGACGCAGGTAGTAGCCGATGTCACGGGCGCACTTGGCCTTACCGCGCGCGTCGGAGGCGTAGTTGCTGCCCTGCATCTGGGTGGTGTAGGGGAACTTGTTGTAAACGGCCTGGGCAGCACCGTTCACCAGCGAGTCAGCGTTGGCGGTGAGGGCCTTGGCAGCCTCAAGGGCGTTCTTGGCGCGCTCGAAACGACCGAAAGCGGCGTTCAGCTCGGTGTTGCTCAGAAAGCGGCCCTGGGAATCAGCGGCTGCTACGGCTTCGGTGAGAGGGGTCTTCATTGTTCGAAGAGAAGAAGAAGGGTGGACCTAAATCAGGGGGCTGTTGCAACAACTGGTTGCCCATGCAACAGCCAAGGATCAGCTAGCGCTGGTCGCCTCAGGCGACAGCAGCAGCAGCGCGATCGAAGTAGGTGCCGATCTCGCTCATCAGAGCGGAGCAGTCGCCCTGGGTGATGCCATTGCGATCGTTGGCGATCGAGATGGCGGCGTCCTTCATCTTGCGGATGCCTTCAGCCACGGAAGCGCCAGGAACGCCCAGGGCCAGGTAGGTCTCACGCAGGCCGTTCAGGCAGCGATCTTCCAGCACGGAAGCGTCACCGGTGAAGGCGGCGTAGGTGATGTAGCGGAGAACGATCTCCATGTCGCGCAGGCAAGCAGCCATGCGACGGTGGGTGTAAGCGTTGCCGCCGGGAGCGATCAGCGCAGGCTGCTGATCGAACAGATCGCGAGCAGCGCTGGTGACGATCTTGGAAGCGTTGGAGGTGATGCGGTTCACAGCATCCATACGCTTGTTGCTCTCAGCCACCATGGCGGCGAGGGCATCGATTTGACCAGCGTTCAGGAATTCGCCGCGGGCATCAGCCTGAGCAACGACCTTGGTGAAGGCGTCGAACATTGATTAGCTCCTGTTCTCGACTGAAGTCGGGAAGGGTGAAGAGGGGAATGTGCGCCCTGCCGGCAGCGGCAGCTACCAGGGGATCACGGCACCAAATCGAGCGAGAAGGCCGAAGTCCGCCTCACCGCTTGGTCCACATATTGTTGGGCATCCCTATGGCGCCCATCAGCAGGGCTTAACAAACAGTCATTCGTGGCCGTAGATCGCTTGCGGTGCAAGGCTTCTGCGGGATGAGAGAGGGTTGCAAAACGGAGCGCGCCGGGGCCCATAGAGGCCTTTTGTGCCCCTGAGAACAGCGCGGGGGATAGCACGCACCCTTGCCAGGCTGTCCAAGCGCCCTGCTACCCACCGTGCAGCCATGAAAAAGCCCCCTCCGAGAGGGGGCTTGGGCACGATCACGGCCTTGAGGCGTTTACTTCTTCTTGCCAGCCTTGGCCGGAGCCGCGGCCTTGGGAGCATTGGTGTCGATGCCACCGCTGACATGAATGCCGGTGATCTTGCCGCCCATGCGCTGCACCATGCGCATGGTTTCGTTCATCCGGGTGTAAGGCACGTTCATCACCACATCCGCCGTGCGGGAGTAGGCGTTGTTGGCAATGCCGGTCACAGTGAATGTCACCTGACGGTCATTGCTGAAGCTGGTGCCGCGGTTGCCTGCAGAAACCTTCATCGGAGCTACGGGGGTAACGAGGACAGAAGGGTCCGGTCAGTTGACCGGAGTGACACTGGCGACCCGGCCGCCTTCGCGGTGGATCTGCTGCTGGTACTCGAGCAGCTTGTTGAAGGGGATGAAGCGCACGCGGTTGCTGCGCTTGTGCAGGCGGAAGTTGTTGAAACCGGTGATCTCCACCCGGAAGGTGCGGCCCTCTTCGCCGGAGCCAACACCCTGACGGGTGACGCCATCGCTGGCGACCTTGCGGAAGCCGGCAGCCCTGGAGCCAGGAGCCACAACGGGCATGGGCTGCTCGGCATGCACCGCGGGGTTCAGGCGCGACTGGTTCTTGAGGATGTCGCCCTTGACGGAGGCGGCAGCACCACGAGCCAGTTGCAACATGTAGGAGAACTGCAGACCCTGCTGACCCACGGAGTAATTCCAGCCGTGGAGATAGGGCACACCCTCTTCACCGAAGCGATCCTGGTACTCGGCGCTGTCGAGATAGGAATCGATCTCAGCGTCGTAGCCCTGCTCCTGCAGGATCGTGAAGTGGTGCAGCATCTCTGCC
>CALJTZ010000414.1 GCA_937975655.1 uncultured Synechococcus sp.
GATCGAGCACCTGCGCGGCCAGGCCGCCTACCGCCAGCAGCAGGCCAAGCGCCTCGGTGATCTGGCCCGCTCTGATGCCAGCCGGGCCGATGCCCTGGAGGAGTCGCTGGTGTTTGTCCTCACCCAACTCCAGCCCACCGCCACCCGCTTCTCGTTTCCGAATCACGAGCTCAGCAGCCGCAGGACCTCCGCCGTCGTGATCGTCGACGAACAGGCCCTCGATTCCGAGTGGCTCAACGTCACCACCACCAGCAAGCCAGATAAGGCCGCCATCAAGGAGGCCCTCAAGGCTGGCCGCCAGATCACCGGCGCCCAGCTCCTCTCCCGTCGCAGCTGGCGCATTCACTGACGGCCTCAGGTCACCTGCAAGTGGGGTTCCGGTGGTGCAGCCGGGACCCCTCCCCTCTTCACACCATTGATTCCATCGCCATGACCGTCGCCGCTCCTTCTACAAACGGAACCCGCACCTCCAGTCGCCCCTCTGCTCCTCGCCCTGCCCAAAGGCCGCCTTCGGCCCTGGAGCTGATCCGATCTCCTGACCGCGCCGAGGCTGCTTCTTCATCAGCCACGCCGGAATCAGCGTCGGCCGCCGTCTCGGTTCAGTCCCCAGGCTTCTCCCCCGAGCAGCTCGCTGCCCTCGCCGCTCCCCTCGATCGGGCCAACGTCCGCCAGCGGGAGCAGGGCCGCAGCCGAGTGAGCTATCTGGAAGGTTGGCAGGTGATCGCGGAAGCCAACCGCATCTTTGGCTTCGATGGCTGGCAGCGTCAGACCATCGCCGTCCGCTGCGTCGCCGAAGCCGAACGCATGATCGGCCGGGATCAGAAGCCCGGTTGGGGCGTCACCTACACCGCCCGCGTGCGCGTCACCGTTAGCGCCGGAAGCCTGATGCCCCTGGTTCGGGAGGGCAGCGGCGCCGACCACGGCATCGACGTCGACCTGGGGCAGGCCCATGAATCCGCCCTCAAGGAGGCCGAAACCGACGCCATGAAGCGGGCACTGATGACCTTTGGGAACCCGTTTGGCCTGGCGCTCTACGACAAGGCGCAGCGGCAGGTCAGCAGCGCAGCAGGTCAGGGAGAGGGAGCGCAGCGGCCAGGTGGGCAGCAGCCTTCCGTGAGCCGGGCGGCGGCTGGCGCTCCCTCCCCCACCACTGCATCCCCGGCCCAAGCTGACCCCGGCCAGCAGGCCCTCGATGCCGAAACGATCCAGCACCTCCACAGCAGCCTGCGCGCCCTCCCCCGCCCTCAGCTGGAGAGCCTCACCCGGGCCTTTCGCAAGCGGTTCCAGGTTCCCGAGGAGGCGGTGACGATCGCCGATCGGATCAATCAGAAGTGCCACCACGACTGGATTGAGGCATTCCTCGTGCAGCAGTAGTGCCCGGCAGTGGATGGATGGCCGCGTCAGGAGGCTCCACCTGGAGTGGGGCCTCATCGCATCACCTGACCACCGTGCTCAGCCAGCGCAGATCAGGGACTCGATCGAAACCTGATTGAGTTGCTCAGCCACCTGGACCTGGACGTCCTCGCTCTGCTGACTCAGGGGCGACACCTCCAGACATGGACTCCCAGAGGTCAGGTTGATCTCCTGGCCCTTCATCAACGACAGCATCCTGGGATCCTCAAAGTTCGCGCTGGTCGCAAAGACCAGATGCCTGTCGTGGTCTGCATCAAAGACGTACCCCACGACGTACCACGTCCCGTCAGGGCCGGTCGCGCTGGTCACCACCTCGTGGAGAAAAGCTCGGGTTGGTTGCACCGCCATCGCTGGATCTCCTCTTCAAGCGAGGGGGGCTGGCGCTGCACCGCAGCTGCACCCTTGTGGATGCCGAGCGGTGCGCCGCGTCTTCACTCGATCGCTGTCCACAGAGCGAGGGGCGGAAGGGAATGGACTGGTCGGGCGGCGTGGAAGGCCCGGAATCACTGGCCATGGGCTGACTGCAGAGTCATCAACAAGGGACCGCATGGGTAGAAGCAAAGGGCTCCAACTCCCCCCGGCCTTTCTCGTTCCGAAAGGCCGGCCCCGCGGACATCAAGGTCTAACACCGGGCTTTGGGGCCCAACACCACTGGTAGCGTCAAGCGCCTTTACGTCTTGCCACATTTGGTGGTCAGCCGCAGGATCGCCCCCTAGTGATCTGGCTCCGAGAGCTTCGCGGTTGGGCATCCCGAGAACCGCCACAACCTGCAGCCAATTCTGAAATTGAGAGCCCCTGCGCGGCAACGGTTCTCACTCGTTCTCAATAAGGGCTTGTGCCAGTCGAAAAACAGGCCGGCCTCATCGCCTTGCGCCTCGCTCAGGCCTGGATGGACCCCGGCGTGACCCCGTCGCCCGACCCTTTAACAGTACGCTTGTACTTCTGTGGAGTCGCTGATGGCGCTTCATCGTCCCCGCCCGATAGGGCCAGCCGATCGGATCGATCTCCCTACTGAGGAGTGGCCGTTCCTCGACCAGGATGTGCTGGTGCAGGCCCAGAGCCGCAAGGTCTGCATGACCTGCCACTGGTTTCAGCACCAAGCAGGTGTGAACTGCATCCCGCTGCTCACCTGCCAGCTGCACCAGGGCCTGATCGCCCACGGCGAGCACCTCACCAGCCGCTGCCAGGGCTGGACCGACGACATGGTGCGCCAGAGCGGTTGGGCGCCGGAGGTGGCCTGAGCAGCTCCTGATGAATGTCCTCGACAGGCCCCGCCGCCCGCCGCTCTCGCCGCGGGAGGGGTGGATCAGTGATGGCCGCCAGGTGCTGCATTTCAAGCCGCTGCGTTACGACCGCTGGAGCCAGAGCCTGGAGGTGACCCTCGGGGAGCTGATGGCCGCAGGCGAGGCACCGCTGCTCAAACGGCGCAAGGAGCTCACCCGTGAGCAGGCCATCAAGCTCTGGAGGCAGAAGCAACAGCAGGGCTGGCGGGCCTGTTCGCCGCAGTGGTCTCCGCCGCAGCCACCACGGGGCTGAAGTGAATCGACACCGCTGCGTCATTCGGCCGCAGCTGAGCGATTCCACTCGCCAGAGTGCCGGTCCAGTCCGTGCCGCCATGACCACCCCGACCCGTGAGCAGATCCTTGCCGCCTCGGCTGGCTGGGTCGCGGTCGTGCTGAACGTGTTGCCAGGCCTGGGGGCTGGCTACCTCTATCAACGCCGCTGGAAGGCTTACTGGAGCACCTCCGCGCTCGCAACAGCATGGTTTGTGGCCGGTGCTGTGCTGGGCCAGAACGCTGATGGAGCAGCTGAGGCCCAGAACCAGCTGGTGGGCTTGATCGGCCTGTTGGCCCTGGCCGGTGTCACCGCCACTGAGGCGGGTCTGGCTGTGAAAAAAGTGCGGCAAGGCAGCTGAGTGCTCGCCTGGATCACAGCGCTTCTCTACCGAGGTGCTTGGCCCATCACGATGCCCATGCCGCTGAGGATCACCACTGAACCCAAGAGGTCGTGGTTGCTGAGGGGTGCACCGTCCACAACGCGCAACCACATCAGGGCCATCGCCACATAGACGGCGCCATAGGCCGCGTACACCCGTCCGGATGCCGTGGGGTGAAGGGTCAGCAACCAGGCGAACAGGGCCAGGCAGAGGGCGGCGGGGAGCAACAGCAACGGAGAGCGCTGCTGCTTCACCACCAGATCGGTGAGATAGCAACCAAGGATCTCCGCCAATGCCGTCAGCAGAAACAAGCCGGTGGTGGTCAGCACATTCATGCCGTCGCCTCAGGTCATCGTCGCCCGCCGGCACGGTTGTGGGTGATGGGCCAGGCCAGGGGCGTTGCACCGCTCTTTCGATGCATCTGTCTTTGCTCCGTCATCTGATGCCGTGCCCACAGTGGAGGGAGAGGCAGGAGCTGCCATGGCACTCACGACCACAACGACCCTTGCAGAGATCGCATCCAGCCAACCGTCACTCACACGGGAGCTGGAGCGCCTCGGGCTCGACTACTGCTGCGGTGGCAAGCGCACCCTCGGCGAAGCGTGCCAAGAGCAGAACCTGGATCCAGAGGCTGTCGTTGGGCAACTGGAGGCATTGGGCGCCGGCGATGCCCCTACGCCCGAGTGGATTGGCATGTCAGCTCCCGAGTTGGTGGATCACCTGGAGGCGACCCATCACCGTTACCTCAAGCAGGAGCTGCCAAGGCTCAGCGAGCTGGCCGCCAAGGTGAGCCGGGTGCATGGGGAGAGGCATCCCGATCTGATTCGGGTTGCGGAGATCACCGGCGAGATCCGCGCCGATCTGGAGCCGCACCTGCGCAAGGAGGAGGAGGTGCTGTTCCTGATGATCCGCACGCTGGCCGCAGCCGGCAGCTGTCCTGAGTTCCATTGCGGCTCGATCGCCAACCCCATCGCCGTGATGGAGCAGGAGCACACCACCGTGGGTGCGCTGCTGGAGCAGCTGCGGGCCATCACCCATGGCTATCAGGCACCTGAGGACACCTGTACATCGACGCGCGCCTTGATGGCGGGGTTGGCGGAACTGGAGGCTGACACCCACCTGCACATCCACAAGGAGAACAACCATCTGTTCCCGGCGGTCATGGCTCTGGAAGAGCAGCTGACGGCATCAAGCCCCCAGCGTGTTTGACCACAACAAAGCCCGGAGCGTTGGCCCCGGGCATTTGCCTGCTCAGCCGTGGTGCCTTCCCAAGGGGGTCGGGCGCAGCTGTGCGGTCGGTTGATCGTTTTCAGATCAGGTGTTTTTCAGTTGTGGGCGGAGCTGCCGGCGCTGGCACCTGGGGCCAGGTGTCTAGGGGGACGTTCCGTTCGGTCCGGGGCACCTAGAGCGATGCAGTGGACGGCCATCAGGCCAGGAACATCCGTGATCCGTTGAGAGTGTTGGAGCAGGGGCCGGATCGTCAGCGCGCTCCTGTCTGCTGCTCAGGGGGGCTGTCTTCCATCCGTGGAGCCTCCGAATCCCGTTGCAGCCACGATGGATCTGGCAGCAGGGGCCGGCAAGGGCAGAAGCGCAAACGACACCGCTCTTCACCAGAGGCAATGGGTCTTCATGAAGGGGGCTTCATGGCCGCCCCGAGTCACTCCAGATCCACCAGCTCAAACTCCACCGCCAGTCGCACCACTTCCTGAATCCGCTCGGCCACCTCCAGCGCGCGCTCCTGCGCCGTGGCGCCATCGAGGCTTTCGCACACGTAGCTGCAGACGCCATCCCAGCTCGCCACGCGCTCCAGCTGCTCCCTGGCCTCACCGTGCAGGCCGGTGGCCTCGATCACCTTCGGCACCAGATCGTGATCCCAGATCAGTGAGCCCCAGCTGCCATCACCAAGGAGGTTTTCCCGCATCAAGCGCAGGATCTCCAGCACCATCGCCGCAGAGCCCCCATCCGGCCCGATGAGGGAGTCGATCAGCTCATGGCCGTGCAGGCGCAGCCAATCCTGATCCTCGGGGCTGTCGCGCACAGCCTCCACAAAATCCCGCACCAGCGGCGGCATCGCGTCTGGTTCGAGGCTCATCCCAGCCGCTGCCGAACGGCGCTCAGTCGCTGGGCTTCCTGCACCGCTTCAATGCAGCGCTGGGCGCGGCGCTTGACATCGTCCTGGCTCTGGGCCCGCAGCAGAT
>CALJTZ010000415.1 GCA_937975655.1 uncultured Synechococcus sp.
CGCCGCCGTGGCCGCAGCAACGCAGCAGCGCCTGCTCCAGCTGCTCCTGGCCCGCGCCGGAGAGGGCACTGATGCAGACATCGGCAGAGCCGGGCCCGGCCGGGCCCTCCGCGAGATCCGCCTTGTTGCCCACCACCAGCAGGGGTACGGCCGGGGGCACCTGCTCGCGCAGCTCCTGGTCGGCAGCGGTCCAGCCGGCCTCCAGATCGAACAGCAGCAACGCCACATCGGCGGCGGCCAGAGCGGCGCGGCTGCGCGCGATGCCCAGCTGCTCCACCCGGTCGTCGGTGGCGCGGATTCCGGCGGTGTCGAGCAGGGTGAGCGGCACGCCCTGGATCACCAGCTCGCTCTCCACCAGGTCACGGGTGGTGCCGGGCAGGTCGGTCACGATCGCCCGCTCCGTGCGGCTGAGCCGATTCAGCAGGCTCGACTTGCCCACGTTGGGGCGACCCACGATGGCCACCCGCAGGCCCTCGCGCAGCAGCTCCCCCTGGCGCGCCTCCACCACCAGCTGCAGCAGGGCAGTCCGCACTGCCTCCAGTTCCGCCACCACCGCGGCGCCATCGAGGGGGGGCAGATCCTCCTCGAAATCCACCCGGGCCTCAAGCTCCGCCAACTGGTCCAGCAAGCGCTCCCGCAGGCCGCCGATGCGCTGCTGCAGGCCGCCGTCGATGCCGGCCATGGCCAATTGAGCGGCCCGGCGGCTGCGGGCGGTGATCATCTCGCTGATCGCCTCGGCGCGGGTGAGGTCGAGCCGGCCGTTGAGAAAAGCCCGCTGGCTGAATTCCCCGGGCTCGGCCCGGCGGGCTCCGGCCGCCAGCACCAGCTCCAGCACCCGCTGCACCGCCACCAGCCCGCCGTGGCAATGGAGCTCCACCACATCCTCACGGGTGAAACTGCGCGGGGCCTGCATCCACAGCAGCAGGGCCTCATCCACCCGTTCCGCCGTGGCGGGATCCACCACGTGGCCATAGAGCACCCGATGGCTGTGCCAGGGCTGCTTGCCAGGGGCCACGAAGAGGCGCTGCCCGATGGCCGCAGCTGCAGGCCCCGAAAGCCGCACGATCGCCACGCTGCCTTCACCGGCGCTAACGGCCGTGGCAACCGCCGCGATGGTGTCGTCAATCAAGGCCGTTGTGGGAACCCGTCAGGCCAGTCTCAACTGCCGCCGGAGGGGAAACCCGGACACACCATCAGATCGATGTGGCCACCCACGGGGTGACGCCATTCACGGAACTCCTCGGCAAAGGCGCGATGGGCCCAAGGCTGCTGGCCCGCTTCCAGCTCCAGCAGGCGCTGATGCACCCGATCCAGGGTGTCGTCGATCAGTTGGGCGGCTTGGTCGGAGGTCATGGCAACGCCCCGGTGTGGCGCCTTTGTACGAGCTGTGCAGGCGAAATGCTGTAGTGCTGCACACCCAGCCACCGCCGTGTCGGCAGACGCCAACCTGCAGGCGTGGGAGGATCCGCTATCTACAAGGCACGAACGTGGCGAACGACAACGGGTCCCCACGGTCGGCACTCGCCGCCTTACTGGTTGCCCTCGGCGCAATCGGAGGGTTGGCCTTGTTGGGTTGGCTCACGGTTGTGCTACTGGATCTCAAGCACCTGAACACCTCGGGCTTCACCTTGCCCTGAGCTCAACAGCCCTTAACCAATGCCCGTGCGGGCCAGGTCGAGCACATCCGCCATCGAACGGATCTGATCCATGGTGGTGCGTAGCTGGGCGGCACTGGCGAGTTCCACCCGCAGATCGATACGGGCGGGCCGGCCGGGATTCGTGCGCACCCGGGCATCGCTCACGTTGATCCGGCTGTCCGAGAGGCGCGTGAGGATGTCCTTGAGCACCCCCACCCGGTCCAGCACCTCGATGCGCAGCTGCACCGGATAACGGCGCCGCTGGTCGTCGGCGAGGGAGTTCCAGCGCACCGGCAACCGCCGCTCGGCCGGCACCGGCGTGAGATTGCCGCAATCCTGGCGGTGAATGGTGATGCCGTGATTGCCCAGGGCCACGGTGCCCACGATCGGCTCCCCCGGCAGGGGGCTGCAACAGCCACCCATGCGGTATTCCAGGCCCTCCAGGCCCAGGATCGGGCTGGCATCGCCATGGGCCGCGGGGGGATGGTGACCCTGGGCGGACACATTGCGGGCCAGCTCTTCGTTGCTCAGCACCGGCGCCGTTGCGGCAGTGGCCAGGCGCAGTTCTTCCCGCAGGCGGTTGAGCACCTGGTGCAGGGTGACCCCGCCGAAGCCGATGGCGGCCAGCAGGTCGTCCGTGCCCACCAGGTTGCAGCGCCGGGCCACCTTGGCCATGGCCTCGCCATGCAGCAGGGCATCGAAGCCATCACGTCCGAGCTCCCGCTCGAGCAGCGCCGTGCCCCGCAGGATGTTGTCCTCGCGGTGGCTTTTCTTGTACCACTGGCGGATGCGATTGCGCGCCGTGGGGGTGGCTACAAAGTTGAGCCAATCCAGGCTGGGATGCGCACTCTTGGCGGTAATCACCTGCACGAAATCACCGTTCTGCAGGGGCGTGGCCAGGGGGCAGAGGCGATCATTGATGCGCACGCCCTGGCAGTGATTACCCACCTCGGAGTGGATCCGATAGGCGAAGTCCACGGCCGTGGAGCCCTTGCGCAAGCCCACCACATCGCCGCTGGGGGTGAACACGAACACCTCTTCATCAAACAGGTCTTCCTTGATGGAGCGCAGGAAGTCGCTGCTGTCCTCACCAACGCCATCCTTCTGCCAATCCACCAGCTGCCGCAGCCAGTTGAAGCGCTCGGCATCATTGCCGGTGGCCGCTGGCGAGCCACCCTCCTTGTATTTCCAGTGGGCGGCAATGCCAAATTCCGCCACCTGATGCATGTCTGCCGTGCGGATCTGCACCTCAATCGGCCGATGGCGACCGATCACCGCCGTATGCAACGACTGGTAGCCATTGGGCTTGGGCAGGCCGATGTAGTCCTTGAAGCGCCCAGGGATGGGCCTGAAGGTGTCGTGCACCACCGCCAGGGCCCGGTAGCAGCTCTCCAGGTTGGGGGTGAGGATCCGCAGGGCCGCCACGTCGTAGATCTCGTGGAAGGCCTTCTGCTGGCGCTGCATCTTGCTCCAGATGCCATAGAGATGCTTGGGCCGGCCACTCACATCGCAGTCGTTCAAGCCAGCGGCAGCCAGGCGATCGCGTAACAGCTGCACCGTGACCCCGAGCCGCTCCTCCCGCTCACTGCGCTTGGTAGCGACCTGCTGCTGGATCTCGCGGAAGGCATCCGGCTCGAGAATCTTGAAGGCCAGATCTTCCAGTTCCCACTTGAGCCGTCCGATACCCAGGCGGTTGGCCAGCGGGCCGTAGATCTCCCGGGTTTCACGGGCAATACGCTGCTGTTTCTCGGGCTTGAGGGCCCCGAGGGTGCGCATGTTGTGCAGGCGGTCAGCCAGCTTCACCAGCACCACCCGGATATCGCTGGCCATGGCCAGGAACATGCGCCGCAGGTTTTCGGCCTGGGCCTCTGTTTTGTTGGTGAAGTGAATGCCACCGAGCTTGGTGACGCCCTCCACCAGGCCCCGCACCTCCGCACCGAAGTGCTGCTCGATCTCCTCGGGGGTCACGTCGGTGTCTTCCACCACGTCGTGGAGGAAGCCGGCCGCGATCACACCGGCACTGGCGCCGATATCGCGCAACAGATCGGCCACCGCCACCGGATGGCAGATGTAGGGCTCGCCGCTGGCCCGCACCTGGCCGTCGTGGAGCTGAAAGGCGAAATCAAAAGCCGAAGCCAGCAGGGCCTCGGCATCGGTGGGACAGCTCTCGCCGGTCCCAGGGGGCACGTGCTCCACGCAGCGTCGCAGCCACTCCGGCAAGG
>CALJTZ010000416.1 GCA_937975655.1 uncultured Synechococcus sp.
CCGGGGTTTCGATCAGCGCCAGCAGGCCCGCGGTGCGCGCACTGAGCGAGTCATCGGCAAGCAGCCTGCTCACCAGGCCGTGATCCCACAGTTGCTCCCCGGTGGAACCGGGAGCGAACAGCTCCTGGCGCAGCACTTCAAGCAGCGACTGTTTGAGGGCATCGAGCTGACCGGGCCGCAGCCGACGGCTGTTGGGCAGCCCTTCCGCTCTCCCCGCAGGGATCACAGCTGGTCGATCCGGCGCGTGTTCCACGCTCCAGCTCAGGCCCGTGCCCGGCACACCCACCGTGCTGCGGGCACCACCGCTGCGGCTCACGGGGATGTTGAACGACGCCCCTCGGCCCCCCACCGAAATCGAGCTCAGTCCGCCCTTGGCGAAGTTGAAGCGGAGCGGGCCCAGGCGAGCAGAGCGGCGGAAACGGAAGCCCATGGATCAGCGGCTCTTGACGCAGTAGCTGCCGGAGCTGAACCAACCCAGCGGGCAGGAGTTGCCGGTCTTCTGGATCGCTTCCCGGGTGTTGCTGGGGCTGCTGAGGCAGTAGTTCCCCGAGCTGTAGAACCCCAGCGGACAGCTGTTGCCGCTCTTCTCAATGGCGCCGCGGGTGTTGCCGCCACTGCTCGGCACGCAATAGCTGCCGGAGCTGTAGTAGCCGAGCGGGCAGGATCCCACCCTCGGGAGGGGCTGCACCGGCTGCTGGGCCAGTGCACTGCCAGCCAGGAGGGCCCCAGTAGCGAGAGCGAACAGCAGCGGGAAGCGGCCCATGGTGCGTCAGTGCTGAGCACCAGATTGGCGCCAGTCACCGGGATTGAATCCAGTCATGCAGGAGCTGCATGGAATCACTGCCAGTGCAAACTCCGGCGATGGCACGGATGGTTCTGCGGGGGGTAACGACGCTGGCAGCGCTGGTGGCTGCGGCCTGGCCCGCGGGTTCTCGCGGGCAGGGGATGAGTGCCACCGTGCTCTCCATCGGCGATGGCGACACGATCCGTGTGCGCCAGGCCGGCCGGGCGATCACCGTGCGGCTGGCCTGCATTGATGCCCCCGAGACGGCCCAGAGCCCCTACGGCCAGCACGCCCGCAGCTACCTGCAACAGCGGCTTGCGATTGGCCGTGAGGTCTCCCTCGATGTGAAGACCACCGATCGCTACGGCCGCACAGTGGCGGAGGTGTTCAGCGGCGTGAACATCAACCTGGCGCTGGTGGAAGACGGCCAGGCCTTTGCCTACCGCCAGTACCTGAGCAGCTGCAACGCCCAGGAATACCTCGATGCCGAGCTCCGGGCCAGCCGGCGGCTGTTGGGCGTTTGGCAGGTGCCAGGCGGCATCACCCGGCCGTGGGACTTCCGCCGCGGGCGCCGTGCCGCGGTAATCCCCGATGGCACCACCCCTGGCGGGCAGCGCTACCGCTGCAAGGAGATCGGCTCCTATGCCCGGGCCCAGGAGCTGCTGCGCCAAGGGCACACCTACCTGGATAGCAACAGCGATGGGGAGGCCTGCGAATCCCTGCGCTGAGGCGGTATGTGCTCCGCGGGAATAGACAGCTCGCCGTCCTACAGCCAGTGGTGGGGCTGAGTTGAATGCAGCCCCACGGTCAAAGGGGAATTGCCAGAGCAGGAGCTTCGCGCCAGTCAGGTCTTCAGTGGCTGGTGGGATCAGGGGCGGCCCAGTCGTCCATGAAGGCCTTGGCTTCAGGGTCGGAGGCAACGTGGGTAGACACCGTTTTGCTCTGCGCCCGGAGGCGGGCCCGCAGGACATCGACGCCGCCATCGGGCTTGCCCCACTGGGGGGGGCTTCAGGTCCGGGGGAGCCAGCTGCGGCTGAGGGCATTGAAGGCATCGACGCTGCCTGTCTACACTCGGGCGTACACACGTAAGGCCTGATCCTATGGATGTGCTGCCCAGCCGCGTGTTTATGAACGGCAACAGCCAGGCCGTGCGCATTCCCGCTGAGTTCCGGCTCAGCAGCGATCGGGTGCAGATCAGCCGCACCCCTGAGGGCGATCTGCTCATCCACCCCTATCCCAGCCAGCGGGGGCAGGCCCTGCTGCAGGCGCTCAGCGGCTTCGATGCCGACTTTGTGGAGGTGCTGGAGCAACAGCAGGCCGACAAGTTGCCGGTGCAGGAACGGGAAGGCCTGTGATCTACCTGCTCGACACCAACATCCTCATCTACCTCAGCAAGAACCGCCCGCCCCAGGTCGCTGAGCGCATCGATGCCCTCAGCGACGACGACAGCCTGGCCATGTCGTTCATTACCTGGGCCGAGCTGCTGCGCGGGGCAGAGGGCAGCCAGCGGCGGGAGGCCACCTTGCAACAGCTGGAGGCTCTGAGGCGGCTGGTGCCGGTGCTATTCCCCGATGGGCCTGGGATCTGCGAGCACTACGCCGTTCAAGCCACTGCCTTGAAGCGCCGTGCGACACCGATCGGCGCCAATGACCTCTGGATCGCCTGTCATGCGCTGGCCATCGGCGCCACCCTGGTGAGCCACAACGTCAGCGAATTCAGCCGGGTGGATGGGCTGCAGTTGGAGGACTGGGCCGCCTGAATCGAGCCGGGTCGTTCGCCTGCTCAGCCATGACAGCAACGCACCGATTCCACACCTGCCTGAGCCGCTGCGTCGCCTTGCATTGACTCCTCGCCAAGAATTGCAGTTCCCAGAGGTAGACACCTGCTCGCTTGTCGTTAGGGTCTCGGGGTTGAAGATCTCTCCCGATGCTCACCGGCTCCGAACTGCTCGCCAAGGTCAAAGAGCTGGGCGATGTTTCCAAATCCGATCTGGTGCGCAGCTGCGGCTATGTGAGCACCAAAAAAGATGGCTCCGAGCGCCTGAACTTCACGGCCTTCTACGAAGCGCTGCTGGAAGCCAAGGGCGTCAGCCTGGGGGAAGGCGGCGGCAAAGGCCGGGGCAAGGGTGGCCGCAAGCTGAGCTACACCACCAAGGTGCAGTTCAACGGCAACCTGCTGGTAGGCAAGGCCTACACCGCCATGCTCGACCTCCAGCCCGGCGATGAGTTTGAGATCAAGCTCGGCAAAAAGCAAATCCGCCTGGTGCCCGTTGGCGGTAGCGACGAAGAGGAATGATCATCAGGCGCTTGCCGAGCAGTCCCTGCCCCGAGGCGCCTGAGTCCGGGGCACCCAGCGGGATATCGAACGTTCTGGCAGCCTGAGATCCGCTCCTCAGACCCTATGTCCTCCTCGGAGTTCGGCACCCTTGAAACGGTGTCTTTGCGCGAGGCCTGGAGCCATGAAGCCCACAGCTTCACACCATGGATGGCAGCCAACCTCGATCGGTTGGGTCAGGCGCTCGGCATGCCTCTGGAGCTGGAGGGGCAGGAGGTGCGTGTTGGCACTTTCGCGGCCGACCTGCTGGCCCGCAATCCAGAAGACGGCAGCCTGGTTCTGATCGAAAACCAGCTGGAGCAGACCGACCACAGCCATCTCGGGCAGATCCTCACTTACCTGGTGGGCCTGGAAGCGCAGTGCGTGGTGTGGATCGCCAGTGAATTCCGCGAGCCCCATCTCTCGGCGATCCATTGGCTCAATGAGCACACCCTCGAACCCTTCGCGTTCTTTGGCGTCCAGGTCAAAGCCGTGCGGATCGGCAACTCACCAATTGCGCCGCTGTTTGAGGTGCTGGCCCGGCCCAACGGCTGGGACCGCCAGATCCAGCAGCAGCTGCGCAGCAGCGGACAGCTGAGCGAGCTCAGCCAATGGCGGGTGCGGTTCTGGGAATGCCTCCTGAAGCGTCACCCAGAACAGGCTGCCTGGGGTGGGCGCGATGCCACCAGCATCTTCCTGCAGCGCAACATTGGCGATGTGTTGATCACCTTTGAATCCGAAGTGGTGTCGGTGGACAAAGAATT
>CALJTZ010000417.1 GCA_937975655.1 uncultured Synechococcus sp.
GACGTGTGCTCTTCCGATCTGGCCGCGGCTGGGGAGGCCCTGATGGGCCACCCAGGCCTGTACGAGCGCTGGTGCACCCGCGTGCAGACCTGGGTGGCTGATGAGGGCATTTGGTTGCAACAGCAGCTGCAGGCCATGCCTGGCCTGCAGCCAATGCCGTCTGCCGCCAATTACCTGCTGGTGAGCGGCGAGCGGGGCGGCAAGCCCTGGGGCCTGGAGCCTCTGCGCCAGCAGCTGGAGCAGCGCCATCGCATCTTGCTCCGTGATTGCCGCTCCTTTGAGGGGCTCGGCGACACCTGGCTGCGTATCGGCTATCAGAGCCGTCGGAACAACCGCCGCATCATCCGGGCCCTACGTGAGGAGCTGGCCTGCTGAGCGCAAGGAGCCCGCTGCGCGATCGCTAGCCTTGGCTCATGGCTACGCCTGCACCTACAGGTTTTGTTGCGCCGGCCATTCCCTGGTTGGACTCTCAGCCCCTGCCGGAGGCCGTTGATCTGGGCCCGGGCTGTGACGCGCGGCTGCTTCAGCAGGGACTGGTGGCGTTGTCTAGCCAGCCTGAGGTGCAGGCGTTGGTGGCCTTCGGGTCCCGTGGCCGCGGCGAGGCGCGCGCGGATTCAGACCTTGATCTGGCCGTGATCTGCCGGGAGGCCGTGGTGCCGCCCGCGCTCAAAACCGAGCGGGCCTTTCTGTACAGGCAAGTGCTGGGGCCTGTGGGCTGCGGCGTGGATCTTGTGGTGGTGGGTGCCGGCGATGCCCAGCATCTGGCTGGTTCGCGCTGGCATGTGATGGGTGATGTGGCCCGTGAAGGGCGGGTGTTGTATGTCGCCCGCTGAAGACGCGGCTCTGCTGCTGCGCATCGTGCGCCGGCATCTTCAGGCGATGCGGCTCAATCTGGATCCCCTTTATCCCGAGGAGGAGTGGGGGTTTCAGGCCCAGCAGGCGCTGGAAAAGTTACTCAAGGCCCAGCTGGTGCTTCGCAATCAAGTGCCTCCCCGCACCCACGAGCTGGTGGATCTGGCCCTCGGCCTCGGAGAGGTTTTGCCGGAGGCCTTGCAGAAGCTGCAGGTGTTTGCTGTTGAAGCCCGTTATGAGGACGGTCCGTTTGCGCTCCCCGCGCCCCGTCCGGTGCTTTTGGCTGAGCTGGAGGGCCGTCTGGCGGTCCTGGACGACGCCATTGCAGGCATGGCGCCCTGAGCGCGCCGCCCGCCTTCACCGCTTCGGCATGAACACCAGCGCATAGGCGAAGAAGCCTGCAGCCGGCCAGCTCACCACCAGGTTGATCCAGTAGCCCCAGGGGCGGCTGGTTCGCTCGATCGGTGTGAAGCGCATCCGCCAGCGGTCCCAGATGCGGATCGTGCCCGTGCCCTGGAGGCTGTCGAGGCTGGGGATCAGGCAGATCAGCAGGGGCACCAGCATCAGCAGGCTGAGCAGATCCACCCCGCTGTGGGCCTGGCGGATCAGTAGCAGCCCGGCCGTGATCACAAGGGCCCAGGCGTCTGTCATGGGCCCCTGCATCACAGCTCCATCAGCAGCCCTGCCAGCAGCTGATCGGCATCGCGCACGGCCAGCCGTTCCATGCCGGCCTGCAGCTTCACCAGAGGATCCACGCTGGCTGCTGAGCTCCGCAGCCTCGGGCCCAGCAGCCGCCAGATGGCCTGCTCCAGGGCTGGATGCTCTGGCGGGTGCTGCCACACGATCACGGCGGCACCCACGGCGGCCGCAGCGCCGGCGTTGGCGTCCTGGTGCTGGTCGGCGGCCTGGGGGAAGGGCACCAGGATCGCGGGGCTGCCGCACACCGCCAGTTCGCTGAGGCTGCCGGCCCCGGCGCGGCTGATTACCAGATCGGCGTGCTGCAGTAGCCCGGCCATCTCCTCGCTGAAGGGCCGCTCTGCATAGCCCGGGTGCTGCAGCTGGCCGTTGTCGGGGTCGTTGCTGCCGCTCAGGTGCACCACGCGCACCCCCGCTGCCAGCAACCTGGGCAGCAGCGGCCGCACCATGCGGTTGAGGCCCACGGCGCCCTGGCTGCCGCCCATCACCACCAGCAACGGGCCTGCGCCCGTGGGCACCCAGGCGGGAAGCGGCGCGGGTTGCAGGAAGGCTTTGCGCACGGGGGTGCCGGTGACCCGGGCCTGGCCATGGGACAACCGCTCGGCGGCCTGGGGCAGCCCCACCGCCACATGGGTGCAGAGCCGACCCAGCAGGCGGGTGACCCGGCCTGGAATGCCATTCGATTCATGCAGCACCACCGGCACACCACACCAGCGGGCCGCCAGGATCGCCGGGGCAGCGATGTAGCCGCCGGTGCTGAACACAACCCGGATGCGCTCCCGGCGGATCAGCTGCCGCACGCTCACGGTGGAGCCCAGCAGCCGTGTCAGTTGCCAGAGCTTTTGCAACCCTTTGCCCTGCAGGCCGCCGGCGCGGATGGTGTGGAGCGGATAGGCCTGCGGCACCAGCTGGCGTTCCAGCCGGTCGGGCACCCCTAGCCAGTGGATGGTCCAGTCCGCTGGCAGGGCCTCGGCTACGGCCAGGGCCGGGAACAGGTGCCCGCCGGTGCCGCTCGCAGCAATCAGGAGCCTGGACATGGGCAGCGGCGGTAAGCGGCCCTAACTTAAAAGCCAGATCCCGCTTTGCCTCTCGTGCGCTTCCGCCCTCTCCTGCCGGCAGTTCTGGCACTGGCGGGCGTTGTGGTTGGTGGCGTGGGGCCAGGGGCTGTGCGGGCCGCTCCCAGCCTGGAGGCCCTGCAGACAGCCCTCAACACGCCGGGGCCGGGAGCCCTGGCGGCGGTGCTCGAGGCCGGCCCGGGCCTCGATCCCCAGGAAGTGGAGACCCGCCAGGCCGCTCTGCGCCAGCGCTTTCCCGATGCCCGTTGGACCGTGCGCCCCGGCTCCCCCCTGCGCGATGGCCGCGCCACTACGGAGGTGGTGGTGCAGGGCACCCGCCAGCTGGGGGCCTATGCCTTCCGCTTTGAGGCGCGCCAACAGCTGGTGCTGGGCGGCAGCGCGGCGCGCTTCAACCGTCAGCAGGTGATCCGCGAAAGCTCCATGCTGCGCAGCGGTGATGCCGATCTGGGCGTCAGCCTGCTGATCCCCGACGCGGTGCTCACGGGCCAGCGCTACGACCTGGATGTGATCTTCGACGACCCCCTGGAGGGCTCCGTGGCGGCCGGGGCGATCCAGCCGGTGACCGTGGCTGAGCTGATCCGGTTGGAGAGCCCGGCCCTGGAGCTGGAGGCCCTAGGCGGCGGTGGCCTGTTCAAAACCGTGCAGGCGCCCTACCAACCCGGCACCCAAACCTGGGCCGTGCTGCTGGTGCACCCCAAGGGAATCGTGAGTGCCACCAAGCAGGTGCGGGTGGTGGCCGATCAATCCGGCCTCAATCTCTAGGCCGAAACCAGCGGGCCAGGGCGGACACATCCTCATCGCCATGGCCGGCTGCAAGCAGCGCTGTTTCCATCGCCGCCACCTGGGCAGTGATGGGCAGCTCCAGCTGCTGGGCCGCGGCGGCCTCCAGGGCGATGCTGAGGTCCTTGTGGTGCAGGGCCAGGCGGAAGCCGAGGGGGTAGGTGTTCTCGATCATCTGGTGGCTGCGGTGCTCGAGGGCCCAGGAGCCAGCGGCCCCGTGCTTGAGGGCTTCCACTAACTCAGCCTGGGGCAGCCCCAGGCGCTGCGCCAGGGCCAGGGCTTCGGCCACGGCGGCATAGCTGCCCGCCACCAGCACCTGGTTCACCGCCTTGGCCTCCTGGCCACAGCCCACCGGCCCGAAGTGGCTGACGCTGCGACCAATCACCTCCAGCAGCGGCCGGCCCCTTCCCAGATCCGCCGCGGCGCCGCCCACCAGCACCGAGAGGGTGCCGGCCTT
>CALJTZ010000418.1 GCA_937975655.1 uncultured Synechococcus sp.
GGGCCGGCCTGGCCACAGCACCGCCAGCCGCTGGCGCTACCGCGATGGCCAGGGCAGCGTGGCGGTGGTGGCATCGGTAAGCCAGCCCTTCTGCGGCGACTGCAACCGCCTGCGCATCACAGCCGATGGCATCGCCTACACCTGCCTGTTCGCCGCGCCCGGCAGCGGGGTGGATCTGAAGCCATCGCTGCAACCGGGCGAGGATCCAGCCAAGCTTGAAGAGCTGATCACCGCGCTCTGGCAGCGGCGGAACGATCGCTACAGCGAGGAGCGCCAACAGGCAGCAGGAGCCGGCACCGCCCACGCAGAGATGTCCTATCTGGGCGGCTAGCGAGAGAGGGTCAAAACACCCCACCCAACAGTTTCCAGGAAGCCAGCAGCAACACCCCTGCCAGGGCTCGCCTAATCCAGGCCACCGGCCAATGGCGACTGCCCAGGCGCGAGCCCAGGCCGCCCGCCAGCAACACCGTGATCAGCAACACCGCCAGATCGGGCCGCCCCAGCGAAACAAGCGACGAGGAGCCCGAAACCGCCAGGCCAGCCAACCCGGCGATCGAGTTGAACAGGATGAACAGCACTGAAACCGCCGCTGCCTCGCGGGTGGTGCACCAGTGGCAGAGCAGCAACAGCGGCGTCAGAAACACCCCGCCACCGGTGCCGGTAAGCCCCGCCATCAAACCCAGGCTGCCGCCGGCAGCCACCAGCAGCGCAGGCGAAGGGTCCTGCAACTCAGGCGGATCGTGCGGGCTGCGGCCCAGGCGCCAGGCCGAAAACAGCAGCACGACACCCACCAGCCTCTGGAACCAGAACGCCGGCAGGTTCAGCCAGCCACCCAGAAAGGCACCGGGAATCGCCAGCAGATACACGGGCCAGATCCGGCGCCAGGGCAGATGGCCGGCCCGCAGGAAATTCCAACAACCCACACTCGCCACCAGAGTGTTGAGCAACAGAGCCAACGGCTTGATCTGCTCCGGGGGCAGGCCAGCCAGGGCAAACACGGCGATGTAGCCCGATGCACCGGCATGGCCCACGGAGGCATACAGAAACGCCACCACCGCCAGGGCAATAGCCATCACCCCGCTCATCACAACCAGTGCTGGGGATAGGGCGCTGCGGCGGGCACCCAGCGGCTGAAGGCCCAGGCCAGGAGCACCAGTAACAGCGATCCGCTCAACACAGGAAACAACAGAAAGCCCCAGACCACCTTCAAATACACCGCCAGAAACGCCATGCCACCGGCGGGGGGATGCAGGCAACGCAGCTGTTGACCCAACAGGATCGTGAGCCCCACCGCCAGGGCAGACACCATGGGACCCTGGCCTGCAACGTTCACGAGGATCACCCCCACCAAACCACCGAGCACATTGCCAAGCACGATGTTCCGCGGCTGGGCCAGTGGGCTGGCGGGGTAACCAAACAGCAAGACGCAGGAAGCGCCCAGCGGGGCCACAATCAACAGCTGACCACTCCAGAGGGAGAGCACGCCGAGCAGCAAAACGGCACTTAGTGCCGCCAACGACGTGACCACGATTTGATTCAGACGGAAGCGCGGCTGATAGCGCCGACCGCGGCGCCGCTCACGCCGAGCCACCACATGAAGAAGGCGGTGGAGGCGTCTCACCCAGCCGGCTCCATGAGCCGGGGGAGGAGCTGCACCAGGTTGCAAGGGCGCGTGTCCCCATCGAGCTGAGCAGCAATCAGCCGATCCCAGGCCGTTTCCACCGCATCGAGCGAACCCGGCAGCACAAAGATCACAGTGCCATTGGCCACGCCAGCCAAGCAGCGGCTCTGCAGGGTGCTTGTACCAATCGTTTCAAACGAGAGCACCCGGAACAGCTCGCCGAAGCCGTCAATGGTCTTGTCGAGCAGAGGGGCCACCGCTTCCGGTGTGCCGTCGCGCCCCGTCAGACCAGTGCCGCCGCAGCTGATCACCACCTGTACGGCGGGGTCTGCGATCCAGTAGCTGAGCTCAGCGCGGATGCGATAGCGGTTATCCGGAACAATCCGCCGCTCCACCAACCGATGGCCCGCGGCCGCCAGTCGCTGCTGCAGCGCGTCACCGGAGCGGTCATCCGCAAGGGTGCGGGTATCAGACACGGTGATCAGGGCGATGGCGAGGCTCACGGGTTGATCAACGGCAGTGGGGCCATGCTCGCAAGAGCTAGCCCCGCCATGGGTAGCGTTGCTGCCATGAGCGGCATCTCAGCACCAGGAATTCGGATCCTGTTATTCGCAGGTTTACGCGATCGAGCTGGATGGTCAGAGCAGCTGTGCGCGATCGAGCCGTCAGCTGGGAATCCTTTGACCCCACGTCAGCTGTGGGAAGACCTGCAGCTGCCAGACGACTTCGACAACATCCGCATTGCCATTAATCACCAGTTCGCCAGTGCCGACACCCCACTGAAAGCAGGCGATGAGCTGGCCTTCCTGCCACCCATCAGTGGTGGCTGATCACACGACTACTGAACAACGAGCGTCGCCCTGAACAGCAAGTAGCCAGGACAAATGTTTGGCAACAGGTTCAGCCAACGGTGAAGCCATG
>CALJTZ010000419.1 GCA_937975655.1 uncultured Synechococcus sp.
TGAGGCGAAGGCTGGCGCCTGTCTCGTTGATATTCTTAAACAGGTTGCCCACTTCGTCGTCGCGATCGGAGTCGATCCGTGCTTCAAAGTCGCCTGCACTGAAAGCTTTTACAGTGGCCGCTGCTCGTTGGATTGGTTTGGCAGCACGCTGACAGACTGCAGCGATCACAACGCTGACGATGACGAGAAATATAAGCGCTAGAAGAGCCATGGATCGGGCATCTTGATAGATCCCTTCCATGGTTGACTCAGCGTCACTGGTGACGACAACAGACCAATCCTGGTCGACAACTTGAGAATAGGTATAAAAGGTTGAACCTGCCGCGCGAACATCTTGAAATCTGCCAGCATCGCTGGCTGATAGCCCCGTTTTAATGATGGGTCCCCAAACCCCAGCAAGTAATGTTGCAGGGGATTGAACCGATAAATTGTCATTGATGGTTGAGAGGGGAAACACTACTCTGCCCTCGCGATCAACCATCAACACTTCTAGGCCGGTTTTATTAGCGCTCTGCAAGGAAAGAATCTTGGGCAAAGAATACTTTGTAGAATTTCTCAGCGATCTGGAGTAAATCCTTGAAGACTCCCCTTGCATTCCTGAATCTTCTGCTGTGTCCTTGACATTGATCTCCATGATGAGTACGCCATTCGGCTTGTCGGACACCGTCGTGTAGGCGCTGGTCCCAGGGCTGTAAACAGGGACGCTGTGCAGGTAGCAGGCGGCTTTGGTCAAACAGTCTGCAAACACCCCTGCAACACTCTTTCCTCGCAGTGACTGCTGGATATAGGATCTCTGCAATAACGTGTCACGAGTAATCGGTAGATTTACGTTTGTACCGGCAATCAACTCGCCCGATGCGGTGACCAATCGCCATGAACGGAGTGGGTATAGCCGACCGAGGCGTTCGAAGTACGTCTGCGCTGATTCCCCGTCTAACCTTCTAATCGCAGGAGAGAGTGCAATGATCTCCATTAGATCGTCGAGGTTCCTCGTCCAGCGCTGGAGGATGTACTGCGTCAGCCTTCCCTGGTCTCGAAGGCTTTCAAACTGCCCATTAATGGCTTTATTGGTCTCGCTGTTGAGAATGTAAATGCTGAAGGGAAACATTACTGCAACGATCCCAATCCACACACTGGCGATCAGTTGCCCACGTAGCGATCGCGGCATCCGAAGCCAAGGGAAGCGATTGGCTGATCTCATCATTCCTGGGTGGTAGCTCCGAGAGAAGAGCTTTGAGGTGGATTAGAGCATATTCCATGCAGCGGCAAAGTAGTCTCGTGCTTTGAAGAGCAATAAGGGATGATCACGATTGAGCAGAGAAAAGCGTGAATCCCTTCGGCTCAGAAAGGATGGAGAGTCACTACACAACTCAGACAACGGGTACCAGCTGCCGAGGTTGGCTCTGAGAGCTGGGCCGGTGACGGCATCTCGGCCCAGCTCCTTGTGACGAGGGGTTTACTCCGTAGAGAGTAAGGATTGGAATCGTCTCTCGGTCGGTGCATCTGCAGGTCGCCCCCTGCAGGGCGGGCCTGTGCTGGATCGTCGCGAACTGCCGTCTGCGAGAATTGCTTCTTGAACAGCCCGATCTGGACACGCTCCCATGACGATCGGGATCTGGGTACTGGGTGATCAGCTCCATGCAGGGCAAGCGGCCCTAGCCAGCGCAGACCCCGCTAAGAGCCGCGTTCTGCTGGTGGAGAGTAGTTCGGTGCTGGCTCAGCGTGCTGTTCATCAACAGAAGCTGACCCTGGTGTGGAGTGCCATGCGTCACTTCGCTGTTGAGCTGCAAGCCCAGGGCTGGGCCGTTGATTATCTCGAGACTCAGACTTTTACGCCTACTGTTCAGGATTGGATCCGGGCGCACGGGATTGCTGAGCTGCGGCTGATGGAGCCGGCGGACCGCGGTTTTCGCCTGGCAATTGATCGGATTCCTTTGTCCGTACCGCTCCACTGGCTACCGAGCAATGCGTTTCTCTGGAGTCGTGAGGACTTTGCTACCTGGGCCTCGGGCTACAAGCAGCTGCGGATGGAGTTGTTCTACCGCGAAGGGCGTCGTCGCTTTGGCGTGCTGATGCAGCCCGATGGAGCGGGCCTTGCACCGCTCGGAGGCCAGTGGAATTTCGACCACGACAACCGCAAAGCACCACCCAAGGGCCTGTGCGGCCCGAATCCCCTCTGGTTCGAACCTGATGGCCTCACCAGCACCGTGGTCGAGAAGGTGCGCGAGCTCAATCACAGCCGCCAAGCCCAGGGCTTACCGCCCCTGCCAGGGGATCTTGAACCGTTTCGCTGGGCCGTCAGCCGCAGCCAGGCCCTGCAGGTGCTGGAGCACTTCATCGCCACCCGCCTGGCGGGCTTCGGTCCGTACCAGGACGCCATGGTGAGCGGAGAGCCCACCCTGTGGCATGCCCTGCTGTCGCCCTATCTGAACATTGGCTTGCTGCACCCGCTGGAGGTGATCCGCCGGCTAGAGCAGGCCGGTCTGGAGAACAAGGTGCCCCTGGCCAGCCTGGAGGGCGTGATCCGGCAGCTGCTCGGTTGGCGGGAGTACACCCACGGCCTGTACGACTGGTTCGGCCCTGCGTACGGGCAGCTGAATCACTTCAAGGCCAGTCAACCCTTGCCGCCGTGGTTCGAACAGCTCGGGGGCAGTGGCCTGGCCTGCCTGGACACGGTGCTGGGGGAGGTGCGCAGTCGCGGCTATGCCCATCACATCCAGCGTCTGATGGTGCTGGCTAATTACGGATTGCTGGCCGGCCTGGATCCCCAAGCCCTCACCGCCTGGTTCCACGGTGCGTTCATCGACGGCTTCGAGTGGGTGATGCAGACCAATGTGCTGGGCATGGGGGTCTATGCCGACGGTGGTCGCCTGGCCAGCAAGCCCTACGCCGCCAGCGGTAACTACATCCGCCGCATGAGCACCTACTGCCAGAACTGCCGCTATGACCCCAAGCAGCGCAGCGGAGCCGACGCCTGTCCCTTCAACAGCCTCTACTGGGATTTCCTAGCTCGCCACGAGCCTGAGTTGCGGGGCAACCCCCGCATGGCCCTGGTGCTGAAGCAGTTACAGAAGCTGCCGGTTGAAGAGCTGGAGGCCGTACGCCACTCCGCTGCCGCCCACCGGGCCGCCATGCTCGCGCCTCCGACCTGACCCGTCCGGAGGGAGCGAGCTCTACCTTGATGGCCTGTTTGGCTCTGGTCGGTGATGACCCTGGCGGCCCTGCCCCCCGAGGCCTACCTCTGGTTCAAGACGCTCCACATCGTGGGGGTGGTGGTGTGGTTTGCCGGCCTCTTCTACCTGGTGCGGCTGTTCATCTATCACCGCGAGGCCGAGGAGCTGGCCTCCCCCTTGCGCGAGGCGTTTCAGGCCCAGTACGGCTTGATGGAGAAGCGCCTGGCCAACATCATCACCACCCCGGGCATGGCCGTTGCCGTGGTGTGTGCCGTGGGCCTGCTCAGCGTCAACCCCGCCTGGCTCCACCAGGGCTGGATGCACGCCAAGTTGGGGTTTGTGGCTGCCCTCATGGGTTATCACGCCTTTTGCTATCGCCTGATGGGGCAGTTACAGGCGGGAACCTGTGGCTGGAGCCCAAAGCAATTGCGGGCCCTCAATGAACTCCCCACCCTGCTGCTCGTGGTGGTGGTGATGTTGGTGGTGTTCAAGAACCAGTTCCCCACCGGTGCCGCCACCTGGTTCATCGTGGCCTTGGTGGTGTTCATGGCGGCCTCGATTCAGTTTTATGCGCGCTGGCGGCGCCTGCGGGCAGAACGGGAGGCCGCTGCGGGTGCAAGCTGAGGCCCTGCGCCAGGTGCTGGCCGGTGTGCACGCAGGCAGCTGCCCCGGTGAGCTCAACTTTCACTGCCACACCATCTGCAGTGACGGCAGCCTGCGGCCGGAGGAGCTCGGCGAGCAGGCCGTGGCCCTGGGGTTGCGGCACTTCGCCGTGACCGATCACCACAGCGTTCAGGCCATCCAGCCCCTGCAGACCTGGCTGGCACAGCAGGCCGCGCAGGGCCGCAAGGTTCCGCAGCTGTGGGCCGGCGTGGAGATCAGTTGCCTGCTGGAGGGCTGCCTGGTGCACGTGCTCGCCCTGGGCTTCGAAGCCGACCATGCCGATCTGGCGCCCTACTGCCAGGGCCGTGCTCCCGTGGGGTCTGCCCTGCGGGCCCTGGAGGTGTGCCGTCGGATCCATGGTGCGGGCGGACTGGCCCTGTTGGCCCATCCCGCCCGCTACCGCCTGCCTTTCCAGCGGCTGATCGTGGCCGCGGCCCAGCTGGGATTTGATGGCGCCGAGGCCTACTACGACTACGCCATGCAGCCCCAGTGGGCGCCCTCGCCGCTGGTGTGTGAGGCCATTGCCAGACAGCTGGACAATCTCGGACTTTTGCGTAGTTGCGGTACCGATACCCATGGCCTGCAGCTCAGTGGCCGCTAAGGTTTTGGCAGCTTTTCCGCTCCACGCCGATGGGCCTGTTCGATCGTCTGCTCGGTTCGAAGTCCGACACCGCCGGCAACACGCCCGCCAAGCCCGCCAAAAAGGAGGAGGCCTTCTTCCTGGATGCTGACTCCTCTAGCAGCATGGGCAATGTGGAGTTCATGCGCCGCTCCAACACCATCCGCCGCACCTTCCCCGGCACCGTCAACAGCCCTGGCATGAAGGAAATCGTGGATGAGGTGGCATCCATGGAAGCTCGCACCGAGCGCCGTAGCCCCGGCTTGCCCGGCACGGAAGAGGCCATGGCCGATATCAACCTCACCGGCGGTGTGCCCAAGCCGGTGAAGAAGACCTTCGCTGAGCAGATGAGCAAGGCGGAGCTGGAAGATCGGATGAAGGGATCGGCCGTGGGCGTGAATGTTCCCGGCGGCCCTGCTGCCATCAAGAAGGACAAGGACGAAGCTGCCTCCACCCAGGGGCAAACCCAGATCAGCCAGCAGGCCACCAAACCCGGTGACATTGACGCCTTCAAGGCCTGGGCCAAGGATCTCAGCAGCTGAGCCGCGGCTTCCGCCTTGGGCTCAGCCCTCCACCAACGCTTCGGCCTCTAGAACCAGCTGGCGCAAGAGCTCCAGCTGTTTTTTCTGTGCTCCCTCCCACAATCCGCGGTTATGGGCCTCTAGCAGCCGCTCGGCCATGTCCCGCAGGGCCCAGGGATTGGCACGGCGCAGGAAGCCCTGCACCTCTGGATCAAGCAGCCAGCCATCGGTGATCGCCCCATAGCTCCAGTCGGGGATGCGCCCGGTGCTGGCGTCATAGGCGAAGAGGTAGTCGAGGCTGGCGGCCATCTCGAAGCCACCCTTGTAGCCGTGCTGCTGCATCCCCTCGATCCAGCGGGGGTTGAGCACGCGGGAGCGCAACACCTTGTCGAATTCCCGCTCCAGCCGATGCATGCGCGGCCGTTGCGCGCGGGAATGGTCGCCGAACCACAGCTGGGGGGCCTGGCCGGTGAGGGATTCCACCGCTGCGCTCAGACCCCCCTGAAACTGGTAGTAGTCATCGGAGTCGAGCAGGTCGTGCTCGCGGTTGTCCTGGTTGTGGAGCACCACCTGCACCCGGCCTAGCCGCTGCTCCAGCCCGCTGCGATCGGCCTGGCCGTCCAGGCGCCCATCGCCGGATCCGAGCCCCTCGTAGCGCCAGCCACTCCAGTTGAGGTAGGCCTCGCCCAGATCAGCTCGCTGCTCCCACTGGCCGCTGTCGATCAGGCCCTGCAATCCCGCGCCATAGGCGCCGGGCGCCGAGCCATAGACGCGATAACTGTGGCCGTCCTGGCGAGCCGCCGCTGCCAGGGGGTTGTCCTCGCTGGCTTCATCCGCAGCGGCCACCAGGGCCGTGGCCTGGTTCATCCAGGCCACGAGCTGGGGAAAGGCATCGCGGAACAAACCGGAGATGCGCAGGGTCACATCCACCCGCGGCCGGCCCAGGCTGCCCAGGGGGATCAGCTCGAGATCCACCAGGCGGCGGCTGGGGCCGTCCCAGACCGGCCGTACACCCAGCAGCGCAAGGGCCTGGCCAATGTCTTCGCCGCCATTGCGCATGGTGGCCGTGCCCCAGATCGACAGGGCCAGGTGGCGCAGGTGTTCGCCCTCGTCCTGTAGATGCAGCTCGAGCAGCAGCTCAGCGCTGCGACGCCCCAGATCCCAGGCCGCCTCGGTGGGCAGGCCCCGCAGGTCCACGCTGTAGAAATTGCGCCCCGTGGGCAGCAGATCGGGGCGGCCCCGGGTGGGGGCTCCGGATGGTCCCGCCGCGATGCGATCCCCCGCCAGGGCCATCAGGAACGAGGTGCGTTCGGCATCTCCGCAGCGCAGCAGGTTCGGCACCAAGGTGCGTTGCAGGCGCTCCAGCACAGCGGCGGTGGCCGGACCGGGTGGTGGCGGTTGCCCATCGCTGAGCAGCTGGTCACAGAGTTCCAGGCCCTGTTGCTCCAACCAGGCAACGCCGTGCCCCACCTGTCTGGCCCCCACCACCCCCAGCTGCTGCAGGCGCTGCACGTCTTCGGAAGGCAGCGCTGCCTCTTCGGGGTCAGCCCAGGGATCCAGGCTGAGCTGCGCATCCCGAGCGAGGGCCTGGGTGAGGCCCAGCTGGCCAGCCACCGGGGCCCGGGCCAGGCAGAGCAGCAGTTCCGCCAGGGCCGGCCGCTCCGGCAGCATCCCGAAGCGGTGCAGACCCGTGCGGATCTGGGCTTCCTTCAACTCACACAGGTAGCCATCGGCGGCATCGAGGGGATCGCTGCCCTCGGATCCCGTGAGCAGATCGGGCAGCTGCAGCTCCGCCAGCTGCTGGAGCACCTGCTGTCGCAGTCCCTCACTGCGCTCGGCACCCAGCTGCGTGGCTTCCCAGTATTCGTCGATCAGGGCCTCAAGCTCCCGTAGATCCCCATGGAGCCCAGCCCGACCCAGGGGCGGCGTGAGGTGATCGAGGATCACCGCCTGCGAACGGCGCTTGGCCTGGGAGCCCTCCCCCGGGTCGTTGACGATGAAGGGGTAGACGTGGGGCATGGGCCCCAGCGCCCATTCGGGGTAGCAGTGCTGGGAGAGGCCCAGCCCCTTGCCGGGAAGCCACTCCAAATTCCCGTGCTTGCCCACATGGCACACCAGCTGCACACCTGCCACCTGGCGCAACCACAAGTATTGCGCCAGGTACAGGTGGGTGGGGGGCAGGTCCGGGGCGTGGTAGCTGAGGCTGGGATCGCGGTCGTAGCCGCGCTCGGGTTGAATCAACAGGCACAGGTTCCCGAAGCGCAGCCCCTGAATCGGAAAGCCTGCGGCGCTGAGGCTCGGATCGTTGGAGGGTGGGCCCCAGCGCTGCTCCAGTCGCTGACGTCCGGGCTCTGGCAGCTGGGCATACCAGTCTTGATAGACCGCTAGGGGCAGATGGGCGAGCGGGGGGCGATGGCCGCTTTCCGGGTCGTTGGTGCGGCCCGCCAGCAACAGCTGAATCAGGGCGTCCCCATCGCTGGGTAAGGGTTTCGGCCCCAGGTTGTAACCAGCCTCCTGCAGCCAGCCCAGCATCAGGGCCGCACTGGCCGGGGTGTCGAGTCCGACGCCGTTGGCCAGACGACTGTTGCGGGTGGGGTAGTTGGCCAGCACCAGGGCCAGGCGCCTCTGGTCGGCGGGCGTGGACCGCAGCTCGCACCAGTTGGCCGTGAGCTGGGCCACCCAGGCCAGGCGCTCGGGGTCAGGAACGTAGTGGTGCAGGGCGGTGGCCAGCCGTCCGTCGCTGCCCCGCACCTCTTTGAAGGCGCCCACCCGGGTGGTGATGCGGCCATCGAGCTCCGGCATGGCCACCTGCAGGGTGAGATCCAGGGGAGCCAGGCCGATGCTGCTGGCCTGCCAGCTGGAGCGGTCCTGGGTGCTGCACAGGAGTTGCAGCACCGGAACCCCCAGGTGCTCCCAGAGGGGCGCGCCCAACCCCGCCTCCTCGAACTGCACGGAGGCGAAGGAGGTGGTGCACAGCACCGCCTGGACCTGTTCATGAGCCAGCCAGTCCGCTACTCCCCGTTGCACGGCCTCCTGCCGCAGGCCGCTGACCCACAGGGCCCGTGGGGCCAGGCCCTGCTCCCGAAGGGCCGCCAGCAGGGCCTCCGCCAGGTGCAGATCGCCGGCCTGCAGCAGGGCGCGATAGAGCACCACCCCCACGCGGGGGCCAGGATCCTGCCGCCAGTCGAAGGGGCTGGGATCGGGCAGGGGCAGGGGCCGGGGTGGGCTCGGTTCTTCAGCCCGCAGCAGGCTCGCCAGGGTCTGGAGCACGGCAGCGAGGTTGTCGGGTCCGCCTTCGCGCAGGCACTGGCCCAGGGCCACCACCAAGGGCGGTGCCACCGTGCTCAGGGAGGCCAGAGGTGCGTCTTCATCGGCGGTGCCTGCGGTCACCAGCAGCTGCCGCTCGGGTTGCGCCCGGGCCCAGTCCTGCAGTTGCTCGAGGCCGTAACTCCAGTGCCCACGGCCCCCCAGCAGGCGCACCAGCACGATCCGCGTCTCCCGCAGGCTGGTGCGGATGTAGTGGTCCACCACAGCGGGGTGCTGGAGCGCAGACAGATTCAGCCCCCGCAGGGCGGTGTCGCTGTCCAGTAGGTCGCTGCGTTGATCGAGCAGCGAGGCCAACGCCGTGAGATCCGTGTCCGCGCTACTGAGCACCACCAGCGCCGCCGGGGGCTGCTCGATGAAGACCGGCCCCTCATTGGAGCTGGTACTGCCGGGAACCGCCGCGAGCCGATGCATGGCCCCATCCTTGCGGGTGGCGGTGAGAAGATGGCCGAACCTGTGGCCGTAGCGGCCATCTGGACGCCGCAGCCGACCTCGCCGCCCGCACCTCACACCCGTAATGCATCAGTTCCTCCCCTACGCCTGGTTCGGTGGTCGCTGCGTTCCCTTTGCTGAAGCCACCCTCTCCGTTGCCACCCACGCCCTGCATTACGGCACCGGTGCATTCGGCGGCATGCGGGCCCTGCCGAATCCGGCGGACCCCAGGGAAATCCTGCTGTTCCGCGCCGATCGCCATGCCCGGCGCCTGAGCCAGAGCGCCCGGCTGCTGCTCACCGAACTGAGCGAGGACACGATCCACAGCGCCATCCACACCTTTCTGCAGGCCAACCAACCCACCTGCCCGGTGTACCTACGGCCCTTCGTCTATACGAGCGACCTGGGAATCGCGCCGCGCCTGCACAACATCGAAACCGACTTCCTGATCTACGGCCTGGAGTTGGGTGATTATTTGTCGCCGGAGGGGGTGAGCTGCCGCATCAGCTCCTGGACCCGCCAGGAGGACCGCTCCCTACCCCTGCGCGGCAAGATCTCCGGCGCTTACATCACCAGCTCCCTCGCCAAGACCGAGGCCGTGAAGAGCGGCTTTGATGAGGCCCTGCTGCTCAACAGCCGCGGCAAGGTGAGCGAGGCCAGCGGCATGAACCTGTTCATCGTGCGCGATGGCGTGCTGATCACCCCCGGTGTCGACCAGGACATCCTCGAGGGCATCACCCGCGCCAGCGTGCTGGAGCTGGCCCAGGCCATGGGCATTCCCACCCTGGAGCGACCGGTCGACAAGACCGAGCTGTTCGTGGCCGATGAGGTGTTCCTGAGCGGCACCGCCGCCAAGGTGACCCCGGTGCGTCGGGTGGAAACCACCGATCTGGTGAGTGATCGCCCGGTGATGAACGCCATCCGCGATCGCCTCACCGCCATCACAGAAGGCCGTGATCCCGCCTATGACCACTGGGTCACCCGCGTGCGCCTAAACGGTTGATGAGCAGCAGTACCGCACCCCTCGCCTCCAGCGGCGTTTCAGCTCGCTCCGGGGCGAGTTCCAGCCAGCGCATCGGCTTTCTGGAGCGATTGCACAGCCCCGATCGCCCGGTGCTGGTGTTCGACGGAGCCACGGGCACGTCTCTGCAACAGATGGATCTCACCGCCGAGGATTTCGGTGGTGCGGCCCTGGAGGGCTGCAACGAGAACCTGGTGTTCACCAGGCCGGATGCGGTGCAGGCGGTGCATCGCCAATTCCTGGAGGTGGGTGCCGATGTGATCGAGACCGACACATTCGGTGCGGCCTCGATCGTGCTGGCCGAATACGACCTGCAGGATCAGGCCTTCGCCATCAACAAGCGCGCCGCCGAGCTGGCCCGTGAGATGGCAGCGGCCTACAGCACCCCTGAGAAACCCCGCTTTGTGGCTGGCTCCATGGGGCCCACCACCAAGCTGCCCACCCTGGGCCATGTGAGCTTCGATGAACTCAAGGCCTCGTTCCGTGAACAGGCCGAGGGACTGATCGCCGGTGACGTTGACCTGTTCATCGTCGAGACCTGCCAGGACGTGCTGCAGATCAAGGCGGCCCTGCAGGGGATCGAGGAGGCCTTTGCCAGCACGGGGCAGCGGCGTCCGCTGATGGTGAGCGTGACCATGGAAACCACCGGCACGATGCTGGTGGGGTCGGACATCGCCGCTGTGGTGGCGATTCTTGAGCCCTTCCCCATCGACGTGCTGGGGCTCAACTGCGCCACGGGCCCGGAGCAGATGAAGGAGCACGTGCGCTACCTCAGTGAGCACAGCCCCTTCGTGGTGAGTTGCATCCCGAATGCGGGCCTGCCGGAGAACATCGGCGGGGTGGCCCACTACCGCCTCACGCCGGTGGAGATGAAGATGCAGCTGATGCACTTCGTGGAAGACCTCGGCGTGCAGGTGATCGGTGGCTGCTGCGGCACCACGCCCGAGCACATCGGTGCCCTGGCCCAGCTGGCGAGCGAACTCCACCCCTCCCGCCGTGCTGTTCGCACCCCCGAGTTGCGGCAGAGCAGCAGCGATCCGCGGCCGCACCTCAGCTACGAGCCGGCAGCGGCGTCGATCTATGGCACCACGCCCTATCTGCAGGACAACTCCTTCCTGATCATTGGCGAGCGGTTGAATGCCAGCGGTTCCAAAAAGGTGCGTGAACTCCTCGCCGAGGAGGACTGGGATGGCCTGGTGGCGGTGGCCCGGGGCCAGGTGAAGGAGAACGCCCACGTGCTCGACGTCAACGTCGACTACGTCGGCCGCGATGGCGAGCGCGACATGCACGAACTGGTGAGCCGTCTGGTCACCAACGTGAACCTGCCACTGATGCTCGACTCCACCGAGTGGCAGAAAATGGAGGCGGGCCTCAAAGTGGCCGGCGGCAAGTGCCTGCTGAACTCCACCAACTACGAAGACGGCGACGAGCGCTTCTTCAAGGTGCTGGAACTGGCCAAGGCCTATGGCGCCGGGGTGGTGGTGGGCACCATCGATGAAGACGGCATGGCCCGCACGGCGGAGCGCAAGTTCGCCATTGCCCAGCGGGCCTATCGCGATGCCCTCGAATACGGTCTGCCGGCCCACGAGATCTTCTACGACCCCCTCGCCTTGCCCATCTCCACCGGCATCGAGGAAGATCGCCTCAACGGCGCGGCCACCGTGGAGGCGATTCAGCGCATCCGCACGGATCTGCCGGGTGTGCATGTGGTGCTGGGCGTCAGCAACGTGAGCTTCGGCCTCTCACCGGCCGCCCGGATCGTGCTGAATTCGGTGTTCCTGCACGACTGCTGCCAGGCCGGCATGGATGCAGCGATCGTGAGTCCCGCCAAGATCCTGCCCCTGGTCAAGATCAGCGAGGAGCACCAGCAGGTCTGCCGCGACCTGATCTACGACCGCCGCCGTTTCGAGAACGGCGTATGCGTTTACGACCCCCTCACCGAACTCACCAAGCTGTTCGAAGGGGTGAGTGCCAAGGAGGCCCGTGCCTCAGGCCCGTCGCTCGCGGATCTGCCTGTGGAGGAGCGCCTCAAGCAGCACATCATCGACGGCGAGCGCATCGGGCTGGAAGAGGCCCTCAAGATTGGCCTGGAGCAGTATCAACCGCTGGAGATCATCAACACCTTCCTGCTGGATGGCATGAAGGTGGTGGGCGAACTGTTCGGCTCTGGCCAAATGCAGCTGCCCTTCGTGCTGCAGAGCGCCGAAACGATGAAGTCAGCGGTGGCCTTCCTCGAGCCGCTGATGGACAAGCTCGAGGGTGCTGATGGCAGTCAACAACAGCGCTCTGCCAAGGCCAAGTTCCTGATTGCCACGGTGAAGGGCGATGTGCACGACATCGGCAAGAATCTCGTTGATATCATCCTCACCAACAACGGCTACGAGGTGATCAACCTCGGCATTAAGCAGCCCGTGGAGGCCATCATCGAGGCCCAGAAACTGCACCAGGCTGATTGCATCGCCATGAGCGGCCTACTGGTGAAGTCCACCGCCTTCATGAAGGACAATCTCGCTGCCTTCAATGACGCAGGGATTGACGTTCCGGTGATCCTCGGCGGTGCCGCCCTCACACCCCGGTTCGTCAACAAGGATTGCCGCGAGGTGTACCGGGGCCAGGTGATCTACGGCCGTGATGCCTTTGCCGACCTGCGCTTCATGGACGCCTACGTGACGGCGAGGGATGCCGGCCAATGGGACAACGCCGGCGGCTTTCTGGCCGGCGCCCCCGAGGGCCTCGGACTGGAGGCCAGTCCCGTCTCCGATACTGCCAGTGACCCGCAGGCCGATGCCGGCGTCACGGTTGCTGCTTCCAGTGCTCCCGTGCAGGTGGTGGGACCCAACGACCACCGCTCCGAGGTTGTGCCCGAGGAGCCAGCCCTCGAGCCCCCCTTCTGGGGCACGCAGCTGTTGGGCGAAGCCGACATCCCTATTGAAGAGGTGTTCGCTTACCTCGATCGCAATGCGCTGTTCGCGGGGCAATGGCAACTGCGCAAGACCCAGCAGCAGAGCCGCGAGGCCTATGAGGCGATGCTGGCCGAGAAGGCTGAGCCCGTGTTGCAGGCCTGGAAGCAGCGCTGCATTCGCGAGGGTCTGCTGACCCCACGGGTGGCCTACGGCTACTTCCCCTGTGGCCGCAGCGGCAACGATCTGGTGGTGTTCGATCCGCAGAACCGCCAAGTGGAACTGGGGCGCTTTGCCCTGCCGCGGCAGCGCTCGGGCAACCGCTATTGCATCGCCGATTTCTACTGCGACGCCTCCGCTGCCTCCACGACTGCCCTCCAGGCCACGGATGTGCTGCCCATGCAGGCGGTGACCATGGGAGAGAAGGCCACGGCCTTCGCCCAGGAGCTGTTCCAGGCCGATCAATACAGCGACTATCTCTACTTCCACGGCCTGGGAGTGCAGATGGCTGAGGCCTTGGCCGAGTGGGTGCATGCCCGGATCCGCCGCGAGATGGGTTTCGGCGCGCAGGAGCCTGAGGCCCTGCGTGATGTCCTGGCCCAGCGCTACCGCGGCAGTCGCTATTCCTTCGGCTACCCGGCCTGCCCCAATGTGGCCGATTCGCGCCAGCAGCTCACCTGGCTCCAGGCCGAGCGCATCGGCTTGCGCATGGATGAGAGCGATCAGCTGGAGCCGGAGCAGAGCACAACGGCCCTGGTGGCCCTGCACAGCCAGGCCCGCTACTTCAGCGCCTGAAGGGGATCGGTCCCTAGCCTCGCGGGGCCCTGATCTAGAACCCATGGCCATTGCCGGTCCCGGCGGCGTCGATGACGCCATCGCCTCAGGCATCGATCTCGACGGAACACCCATTCCTGCCGAAATGATCAGCCTCTACACCGAAGTGATGGACCTGGAGAGCAAGCGCGCGCGCAGCGGCGTCAAGAAATCGATGCGCAACCGGATCGTCAAGACCGGCTGCAAGCACTTCGACCAGCAGACCCTCGATGCCCGCCTGAGGGCAGCCGGCTGGGAGGGCCTGAAGGACAAGGAGATCGCCTTCTTCTACAGCTGAGGGTCAGCTGCACATGTCCTCGAGGGTCTCGATCACTTCCTGCTGAAACTCCTCCAGCTCGGTGGAGTCGCTCAGATCGATGCCCTCGCCGGCGGCGTTCTGGGTGAGTTCCTGGAAATGGAACGCACCCTCGCCGTTGGCCAGGAACTCGATCGCCGAGCGTTCGCCGCTCTCCTTGAAGGCGTCACACAGGGCCATGAAGGCGGCGTCTTCGGTGAAGTCCCAGCTCATGTAGGGGGGTCTGCTGAAAGACCTTTAACGCCTGCCCCCCCGAATCCGTCAACCTCCTGGCCCTTTTTTGTGCCAGTCCTTCGTCAGACTGCCTCCCACCACTGCCTTGGCCAATCCCGTGGAAACGGCTCTCAACGTGCTCGGTGAACCCCTGGTGGTGTGCAGCTGTGCCCCCATGACCGGCTGGTTTCGGGACGGCAGCTGCCGCACCAATGGGGCGGACCTCGGCCTGCACACCGTCTGCTGTGTAGTGGATGAGGCCTTCCTCAGCTACACCCGGGCCCAGGGCAACGACCTGTCCACGCCGATGCCCGCCTACGACTTTCCTGGCCTCAAGCCCGGCGACCACTGGTGCGTGTGCGCCAAGCGCTGGCTTGAGGCCTTTGAGGACGGCATGGCTCCGCGGGTGGACCTGGCGGCCTGTGAGCAGAGCACTCTCAGCGTGATTCCCCTGGAGCTGTTGCAGCAACACGCCGCTGGTGCCGCATAGTGGCGCCATGGGATTGCAGATCGGAGTCCTGGGGTTAGGCGCCTGGGGCAGCACCCTGGCGGACCTGCTGGCCGACCAGGGTCACAGGATCCAGGGTTGGAGTCGCCGCCAGGGCGGTGATCCCGCCCTGGTGCTTGCCGGAGCCGACCTGGTGCTTTCCGCGGTGTCGATGGCAGGGGTCAGGACCCTCTCCAGGACGCTGGGGCCTGGCTGGCCCGAGGGCTTGCCCCTGGTGAGCTGCAGCAAGGGAATCGACCTCGAGCAGGGCTCTACGCCATCGCAGTTGTGGCAGCAGCAGAACCCCAGCCTGCGGGTGTTGGTGCTGAGTGGCCCCAACTTGGCCCAGGAACTGGCCCAGGGCCTGCCCGCCGCCAGTGTGCTGGCCAGTACGGAGGATGCGCTGGCCCGAGGCCTGCAGCAGGCCCTCAAATCCGATCGCCTGCGGCTGTACACCAACAGCGATCCCATCGGCACAGAGGTGGCGGGGGCCCTCAAGAACGTGATGGCGATTGCCGCCGGAGTGTCCGATGGCCTGGGGCTCGGCGCCAATGCCAAGGCCTCGCTGCTCTGCCGAGCCCTGCTGGAGATGGGGTCGGTGATTCAGGCTCTCGGCGGTGAACCCGCCAGCCTGTATGGCCTGGCAGGCCTCGGCGATCTGCTGGCCACCGCCAACAGCCCCCTGAGCCGCAACTACCGCTTCGGCCTGCAGCTGGCCCAGGGCTGCTCCGCTGATGGGGCCCTGCTCCAGGTGGGCGGCACGGTGGAAGGCGTTCCCACCGCCCAGGCCGTGCAGAGGCTGGCGGATCGTGAAGGCTGGCACCTGCCGATCAGTCATCAGGTAGCAGCGCTGATCGCCGGCAAGATCACGCCTTTGGAGGCGGTGCGCCAGCTGATGGAACGGGAGCTCAAGGCCGAAGGGCTGCCCCAGCTGGCCACGGGCCGGTCGCTGCCATGAGCGGCCAGCGGTTACGGGCCGTGCTGGTGGAGGCTTTCGCGGCCCAGCCGTTCCAGGGCAATGGCGCCGCCGTGGTGCTGCTGGAGCAACCCATGCCAGATCCATGGCTTCAGGCCCTGGCCACCAGCTTTCAGCAGTCCGAAACAGCCTTCCTGCTGCCGCAGGCAGCAGGGGGCTGGGCCCTGCGCTGGTTCACCCCCAGCTGTGAGGTGCCCCTGTGTGGCCACGCCACCCTGGCGGCCACCCTCGCCCTGGGCCATTGGGATCTGCTGCCCCCTGGGATGTCCGTCAGTTTGGCCAGCCGCAGCGGTGCGTTGGCGGTGAGCCTGCTGGCGGATCAAGCGGGCACGGCCTCGCTGGTGCTGCCCGGTGGTGGACTGCTGCCGGCCCCCTGCCCGGCCTATCTCCCGGACTTGATTGGCGTCCAGCCGCTTCAGTTCTGGGGTTCAGCGCTGGGCTACCGCGTGGCGTTGCTGGACCCTGCTGTGGACCTGCCTGCACTGGCGTTCGACCCAGGGGCCCTGCAGGAGCAGGAGCGCCCAGGGCTGGTGCTGATGCAAGCCTGCAACGGCACCAATGCAGATCGTCCCCAGGTGCTTGGCCAATCCGCTGACTATCAGCTGCGCTTCTTTGCACCAGGCCTGGGCATTGCCGAGGACCCCGTGACGGGATCGGCCCATGCCCTGGTAGCGCCCTGGTGGTTGGAAACCCTGGGGCGATCGTCGGTGGTGGGCTGGCAGGCCTCTGCACGCCGTGGTGGAATGCACTGCGAATCTCCGGCAGCGGGCCTGGTCCGCCTGACCGGCTCTGGCCATCTCCTATGGGACGGGCTTGTCGACGCTGGTGGGATGCCGCTCGCAAGGGGCGATTGGTCCGTCTGCAAGGGGTACTGATCACCGCCCCTCTGGGCCTGTGTGCCCTGGGGGTGGGTTTTGCGCTGCAGGGGCTGATGCCCACTCCCGCCACCATCAGCGGTCCGATGCTGGAGGCGATGCTGGAGACCCCGCCGGCCCACACGGCACCCCGGGCCAGCGCGCGCGACGATCTGAGGGGAGTGGCGGCAGAGCGGACGGCCAAACCGGGAGCCCTGGCCCTGGCTGAGCCGGCCACGGGATCACCGCTCAACCTCGAAATTCGGGTGGCCCTGCTCTCGGCTGGAGGGCAGCTGGAGCTGGGAGCCACGGGCCCCTGGTGGCTGCGCCGCCGCGATGGTGAGGTGCTGCGCCACGGAGCGAGCGGCCAGACTCTGGCGGTGGCGGCCGGTGGCGGCCTACCCGCCGAACTCTGGCTCGAAACCAATCCCGGTGAGCAGGTGCACCTCAATGGCAGCGCCTACAGCGGTCGACTTCGGCTCGTGCAACAGGGCGGTGGATTCCAGGTGGTGAACCACCTGCCCCTGGAGGAGTACATCGCCTCGGTGGTCGGGGCGGAAATGCCCAGTTCCTGGGACATGGAGGCCCTCAAGGCCCAGGCGGTGGCAGCCCGCTCCTACGCCTTGGCCCACATGGCCCGCCCCGCCAGCCAGCACTGGCACCTGGGGGACACCACCCGCTGGCAGGCCTACCGCGGGTACGGGAGCAGCAATGAGCGCACGCGGCGGGCGGCGGCGGAGACGGCCGGTTTGATCCTCAGTTACCAGGGCGGCATTGTGGAGAGCCTCTATGCGGCCAACAGCCAGATCAGCTGGGAGGCCCATGGCAGCCTCGGCGCCAGCATGAGCCAGGAAGGAGCCCAGGCCCTGGCTCGCCAGGGCTATCGCTACAACCAGATCCTGGCTCGCTACTACAACGGAGCCTCCCTGGCGCGGCTTCGGGCGGGCAGCGGTTGAGCCGTGGCCAACAGCCTGCCCAACAGCAGCAGCACCAGAGCCGAGCGGCTCTGGCAAGCGGCGCTTGATCGGAGTGCGTCAGCCCTGGGCTCAGGGGCCCTGGTGCCCCTGAGCACCGAAGTGTTGCCACTGGGAGCCCCCGGCCCCTTTGTGGTGCGGCGCCTGTTGTCGCAGACCCCCAAACACCTGCGCAGTGCGGGCCCCAAGCCAAATCCCTTCCTGCCCTGGGATCCCGAGTTGGAAGTGCAGCGCCTGGGTTCGACCCACCTGGCCCTGCTGAATAAGTACCCCGTCCAGGAGGGGCATATCCTGCTGATCAGCCAGCAGTGGCAGCCCCAGGCCGGGTGGCTCAGCAGCTCCGACTGGCGGGCCGTCGCCGAGGTGGGTGCGGACACAGGCGGGCTGTGGT
>CALJTZ010000420.1 GCA_937975655.1 uncultured Synechococcus sp.
CCTGGCCGTCTGTGAGCGGCTCAAATGCCAGCTCAGCGAGCAGCCGGAGGCCCTGGGCCTCTGGAGCCCAGGGCCCGGCACAGCCCCGCGGGAACTGCGCTTCAGCCGCCCACAACTGGAGACGCTGCTGCGGGAGAACGGGCTGCTGGAGCTCCTCGACACCCTGCTGGAGAGCGTGCTGGCCTCCGCTCGCGCTGCCGGCGTCTACCTGCGCGACCTGGACGCGGTGCTGCCCGTGGGGGGCAGCAGCCGGCTGCCCCTGATCCGCCAATGGCTGCAGGAGCGCTGCGGCGGCATTCCCCTGCGGGATGAGCGGCCGATCGAGGCGGTGGCCCTGGGGGCCCTGGCCCTCACCCCCGGGGTGGCCGTGAAGGACGTGCTCAGTCGGGGCGTCTCCATTCGCTGCTGGGACCAGCGCAGTGGCGAGCACCGCTGGCATCCGCTGTTTCAGGCGGGACAAGCCTGGCCCAGCGAACGCCCCTTGGAACTGGTGCTGGCCTGCAGCCGTGACCACCAGGAGGCCCTGGAGCTGGTGCTGGGGGAACCCAGCGATGAAGAGCGCAGCGAAGTGGTGTTCGTGGATGGGCTGCCGCGGTTGCGGCGCCGGCCCGCCGGCACGGCCGCGGTGTGCCCCTGGGACCAGCAACCCAGGCCGTTAGAGCTGGATCCCCCAGGCCAGCAGGGCCAGGATCGCCTGCGGCTGCGCTTCAGCATCAAGGCCACCGGGGAGCTGGTGCTGGAGGGCGACGATCTGGCCACGGGCCAGGCCCTACCGGTCCAGGCCCTCGGCCCCGTGCGCTGAAGCCTGGGGGCTGGGGGCTGCCAGCCCTGCAGTGGACGCCACAGGCGCTGCCCCTGAACCCGTGAAGCCGGGCCCATCAATCCATAGAACAGGGCCCATCAGCACCCTCCTTCCTTGGCCATCCGCCGGCACCGGCTCCCGCGCTTCTGGCTGGTGATCACCCTTGGCCTGGTGGCCGGGGGCGTGGGGGCGGCCTACTGGTGGGAGAAGCAACTGCCCAACCAGCTGGAACGGGCCGCCCAGGCCGGGCGTCTGGACGACTGCCTGCGCTACAGCGAACAGCTGGCAGCCCTGCGCTGGCTGGGGGGCAAGGCACCCATGGAACAGGGCCGCTGCCGCCGCCTCAAGGCCGCCGAGCTCTGGCGCCAGGGGCAATGGGCCGAGGCCCTGCGCCTGCAGCTGCAGCTGGTGAACTCCGGAGCCAGCAGCGGCGGGGATCAACGGCTGCTGGTGGCGTGGCAACAACAGCTGGAGGCCCGGGCCCTGCAGCTCTATGCCCAGGGAGATCTCAGCGGCGCGTTGAAGGTGCTGGCCAACCTCCATGCCGACCGCAATGCCGAGGGCACAGCCCTCGGCGACAACCTGCGCGAGAGCTGGAACCGCAACAAGCTCCAGAAGGAACGGGCGGTGGCACTGATCGCCCAGCAGCGCTGGTGGGAAGCCCTGGATGCGCTCAACCGCATCGATCACCCCTGGTGGAAGCGCCACACCCAGGCCCAGCGCCAGCAGGTCACCAAGGGCATCGAAGGCCTACGCAGCGCCCATGAGCGGCAACACAATTCCCATGGCGGTGAGCTCGAGTCAAACGTGCCGGCCGATCAGCTCGATGCCCTGGTGAACCAGAAGATCGCCCAGGGCATGGACGACTGGAAGGCCTTCAGCTCCGCCTGCCGCGACCTCGGCGGCAAGGTGGTGGAAGCCGGCCCGGAAAGCGCCTGCCGCCGCTGAGGGCCCGTGACAGGATGGCGCCACTTGCGCCACGCCCTTCATGCAACCGGGAGATCAGGTGAGGGTTTGCCAGAGCGTGGTGGTGTTCCACCATCCCGAACACCGCGGCAAGGCCTTTGATCTCCAGGGCCAGCAGGGGGAGGTGTTCCAGGTGCTGAACGACTACAAGGGCCGCACCATCAGCCCCACCCTGCCGGTGATTGTGGCCTTCGGCCGGTTCAGAGCCCACTTCCGCTCCGACGAACTCGAGGCGGTGGCCTGAGCGCTACTCCGCCTTGAGCAGGAACACCCCCTCCTCGCCATCAATGGCCTGGAGACAGAGGGCAATCACTTCCTGTCGGCTCGTGGGCACCACCCGCCCGCAGAAATCGGGCTGAATCGGCAGTTCGCGATGGCCGCGGTCCACCATCGCCAGCAGGGCGACCCGATGGGGACGCCCCCAGGCCTGCAGGGCCTCTAGGGCTGCCCGCACGGTGCGGCCCGTGAAGATCACGTCGTCCACTAACACCACCTCCCGGCCATCCACGGCGGTAGGCAGCTCGGTGGGGGCAGCCAGACGCGTACCCACCCGATCGAGATCGTCCCGGTGGAAGGTGGGATCCAGGCTGCCCTGATCCACCGGATGGCCGCACAGCACTTCCAGCTTGGCGGCAAGCACCTGGGCCAGGGCCACCCCGCGGGTGGGAATCCCGAGCAGCAGCAACTGACGACTGTCAGCCACGCTCTCCAGCACCTGGGATGCCAGTCGGTTGAGGGTTCGGCTCAGTTCCTGAGCCGACAGAATCTCCACACGATCAGCGGACATGACAGCGAGCCGGGGCGTGATGGTACTGGGGATGACCGATCAGCTCGACGCCACCGCTACGAAGCACGACAAGGCCGATCCCCGTGTCGACAAAAGCTGACGCAACCGGGCTCCAGCCAGGAGGCGTCTGGGGCGGGAGGTAGGTTAGGGAGAGCACGCGTTGCAGAGAAGAGCAGGAAACAAGGGGTGACAACAATTCCGTCCTCTGATCGTGAATCCAACAGCGCCGGTCCCTCGAACGGCGCATTCTCCACTCGCAACCCCGTTTCACCCGTCGTTCTCTGCATCCTCGACGGCTGGGGCTACCGCCACGACGATGCCCACAACGCCATCCGCT
The DNA here is from genome assembly GCA_937975655.1 of uncultured Synechococcus sp. GTDB lineage: Bacteria > Cyanobacteriota > Cyanobacteriia > PCC-6307 > Cyanobiaceae > Vulcanococcus. The sequence continues at coordinate 2,893 of CALJTZ010000420.1, forward strand.
CGGCCGAGACGCCGGTGATGGATGCCCTCTGGCACGCCTACCCCCACACCCTGATCCAGGCCAGCGGTGGAGAGGTGGGCCTGCCCGACGATCAGATGGGCAACTCCGAGGTGGGCCATCTCACGATTGGCGCCGGTCGGATCATCCGCCAGGAACTGGTGCGGATCGGCCAGGCCGTGCGCGACGGCAGCATCGCCAACAATCCCGCCATCAATGCCCTCGCCGACCAATTGCTGGCCAGTGACAGAACGCTGCATCTGATCGGCCTGTGTTCCGATGGCGGCGTCCACAGCCACGTGGATCACCTGGGGGGCCTGCTGCACTGGGCTGCCGGCCGAGGCCTGAAGGATGTCTGCATCCACGTGGTGACCGACGGTCGCGACACGCCAACCCAGAGTGCGCCGCGGTTTCTGGCCACGATTGAGCAGCAGATCGCCGCGGCGGGGGTTGGTCGGATCAGCACCATCTGCGGGCGTTACTGGTCGATGGACCGGGACAACCGCTGGGAACGGACGGAGAAGGCCTACCGCCTGCTCACCGAAGCAAGCGAGATCACAGCTCTCAGCCCCCAGGAGGTGCTGGAGGCCTCCTATGCCGAGGAGGTCACCGACGAGTTCATCGAACCCACTCGACTGGCGCCAGGCCAGATCAGCAGTGGTGATGGCCTGATCTGCTTCAACTTCCGCCCCGACCGGGTGCGGCAGCTGGTGCGGGCCCTTGTGCTGCCTGAGTTCGACAGCTTTGAGCGCACCCGCATCGAGGGGCTGCAGGTGGTCACCTTCACCCAGTACGAGGCTGGCCTGCCCGTGGCGGTGGCATTCCCGCCGGAATCCCTCGATGGCCTGCTGGGCCAGGTGGTGTCCGAGTCGGGCCTGCGTCAATTCCGCACGGCAGAAACCGAGAAATATCCGCATGTCACCTATTTCATGAACGGTGGCATTGAGCAGCCCTACCCCGGCGAAGATCGGCACCTGGTGCCATCCCCCCGCGTGGCCACCTACGACCAGGCCCCGGCCATGTCCGCCGAGCAGCTCACCGAGAACTGCATCAGCGCCATCAACAAGGGGATCTATTCCCTGGTTGTGATCAACTACGCCAACCCAGACATGGTGGGTCACACCGGCCAGATGACCGCCACCATGGAGGCCATCGCCACCGTGGACCACAGCGTTGGTCGGTTGTTGGAAGCCACCAACCGCATGGGCGGCACCCTGCTGGTGACCGCTGACCACGGCAATGCCGAGGTGATGGAAGGCCCCGATGGCCGGCCCTGGACGGCCCACACCACCAACCCCGTACCGGTGATCCTGGTGGAGGGTGAAAAACGCAAGCTCCCAGGCCATGGCAATGCCGTGCAGCTCCGCGAGGGTGGCGGCCTGGCCGACATCGCGCCCACCTTGCTGGAAATCCTGGGCCTGCCCCAGCCCGCCCGGATGACCGGCCAGACCCTGATCGTTCCTGCAGGCAGCCCCGCCGTACCCAATCGCATCCCCCAGACCCTGGGGGTCTGACCCCCACGCCAACCCCTAGGCTGCCGCCATGCTTCAAACCGTTTTCACCTGGATCTGGCTGGCCAGCGGCGTGCTGCTGGTGATCAGCGTGCTGCTGCACAGCCCCAAAGGCGACGGCATGGGCGGCCTGGCTAGCAGCGGCGGCTCGATGTTCAGCAGCGCCCGCAGTGCCGAGGCCACGCTCAACCGCATCAGCTGGACCCTGCTGGCCATCTTCCTGGGCCTGGCCACCGCCTTGAGTGCCGGCTGGCTCAAGGGCTTCTGAGATGACCCGTCGTGGCTTGTTGGCGACCCTGGGGGCTCTGCTCTCGCCTGTGATGGGCGGCCGCGCGGCCGAAGCCGCCTCAAAGGCCTCCGATCCCGAATGGCAACTGAGCGAAGCAGAGTGGAAGAAGCGCCTTAGCCCCGCCGCCTACAACGTGCTGCGCCAGGAGGGCACCGAACGCCCCTTCACCAGTGCGCTCAACAACGAGAAGCGGCCGGGCACGTTTGCCTGCGCAGGCTGCAGCTTGCCCCTGTTCAGTTCCAAGGCCAAATACGAGAGCGGCACCGGCTGGCCCAGCTTTTGGCAACCCCTGCCCAAGGCAGTAGTGACCAAGCTGGATTTCAAGCTGATCGTGCCCCGCACGGAATACCACTGCCGCCGCTGCGGCGGCCATCAGGGGCACGTGTTCGACGACGGCCCCAAACCCACCGGTAAGCGCTACTGCAACAACGGGATCGCACTGAAATTCATCCCAGAAGACAGGTCCTGACTGGTTTTCTACCTGGCCTGGCAGACCATTTCAACCACAGGTCTCGTAACTCCTTGGACGAGACTCCACGGTGCCGTCGTGACATTAATTGCTGTGACTAGCGCACAGGAGCAGCCCGGCCAGCCCTGGCTCACAGGGTGCATCCAACGAGCGAGCAAAGGCCACACTGGAAGAGCTACGCCATTAGAAACGGGACCGGATTGGCCGGGCTGATCATCGATGAACAGCCCGAGACTCACGGCGCAAGTCCCAACGCTCAGGGTTTCATCACAAATCCACCCAAGTACTGGAAGCCCGGTAGTTCACCAGATAGCTAGAACTGGTGTCGCCCTCAAATAGGATCTGGAGATCGCCATCTGCGGGTCGCTGTTGTAGACCAATCCGCGCAACACCATTCTCGAGTTGGCCTTGGCCTAGCAGACGACCACTCTCATCCTTCACCCTGATTCTCCCCATTTGTGCTGTGCGGTAGGCACGTTCAGGTCCATCGCCGGAATAGCCCGTTGTCCAGCTCTCAGAGCTGGAGAGCTGTTTCAACCAACGCCGGCTTTGACGATCCTTGCCAACAATCTGCACATCCAGCTCAGGTTGTCGATCACTGGAGTGCCTGAGTGCTGCTCTGGCCCTTGTTTTGGTGATCAGATAGCTGTCCTGATAGTTGCTGTTGGCCTGGCCATACCAGGGCTCCATCCATGAACTATTGATGGGCACCACGGCCTGCTGCGGTTCGGTGAAGGGAATCGTGGCACCGAACGAGTCTGATTGCATCAGCTGCCCTAGGTAGCCATAGCCACTACCGTCATTGCGAAGATCCGCGGACACGAGTACGCCATCCGCAAAGCCCAATCGCACGATCGCCTCATCGTTCGGGTTCAGCGGATTACCAGTGACCGCATCGTTGCCGCGGATTGCAAAATCAACACTGTGACGTCCGTCCCGCGAGGCCATATATCCGGATCCTCCATTGATCAGGCTGACGCTGGACACCTGGCCGTTGTCGCCTGGCTCGAACAGGAGTTGGATCTGGGCCGTGTTGGCCAATTCTGGGCTGGGTTGACCCGTGAGCGGATCGCGTGGGCGCCAGTCATCAACTGTTAGCCCATCCCATCCCTGCAACGCTCCCAGACGCGTTGAGGGATCGAGGTTGTCGGTGATGGCAGGGTCACTCACCTCCGGTTGGCGATAGCGGTAGAGAAGGCTGTTGTTTCCCACTTTCAAGGTGGCACCGCCAAATCCAAACCCGTAGGCGCCACTGTTGAAGCCAATAGCTGTGCCATCTGCGTCCTTACTCAGGTATCCACCGGACACCCCCACTGTGGTTGGGCTGGAATTCAGCAGATAGGGACGAACCCCTGTATCTGTGTATGGAACGCCAGTTGAGCTAGTGCCTGTGAGCTTCTTGTTGCCCACGCCCATGTATGCATCAAGGCTATCGCTCCAATTAAGCGGCTCGTAGATATTGTCTCCATAGCGGGTCTCATTAATGCTGTCGAGCAGGCGGCCGCTATTGCCCATCGTGATGAAGGGGATTCCCTGACCGATTCCCTGGTCGTTCCCTTCCAGCACTCGTTGATAGTAGTGAGCATGGCCATTGAGATAGGCATCAAATGCGCCATCGGGAAGCCCTGCTAGAAATTTCTGGAGGGTCGGGAAACTCATATTGTCTTCTGGCTGCTTTCCATCCCCTGAGCTGTAGACCGGTTGATGTCCCATCACAAGTTGCCAGCGTGCCTGGGAACGTTTCAGTTCCTGGCGCAACCAGCTGAATTGCTGCCAGCCATTGCTGGGATCGTTACTGCTAGCAGCCGTTGTGAAGCGTCTGTTTGAACCAGTGGGCTTGAGGCTGGGATCGTACTCAAGGTTATAATCCGGCTGGCTGCTCTCAACCTTAGATCCGAAGCCGTTGGTGAGATTCGGGTATTTTCCGCCCACATTCATGATCAGCCGCATGGCGTCGATGGAGAACAGATCCACCAGAGGCCGTCCGTTGCCATCACTGCCAAGGCTCACCTTGTAGTAAATCCCGGAGTTGCCGGTGGGATCAGCACTACCTATACTTAACCCATTCTGTTGCGCTTGCTTCGGGCTCTTTAACCACGAGAAGTAGTCCACGTAGGGGCGCGGAACAGCCGTACGGCTTTGGCCGATGATCTCTGAATTCGGAACGGTGCTGTCGGGATTGTCGAGGCCGATATTGGTTTCGCTAGTTTGCGTTGTCCGCAAGTAGTACTCGTGGTTGCCGGGGGTCGGCCAGAAGCGATTCACACCATCAATGCTTCCACCGCGTCCGCTGTTGATTGGATTGGGATAACCATTGGGGAAGTCATAGGTGTCGTAGGGCCATACCTTCCGGCCAGGCTCTCGGCGATAAGGCCCTTGGCTGTCGATATACCGCGGCGATGGATAGGGCGCCATAAAGTCGTTGAACAGGCGACCGACCTCGTCGTCGTAGAGACTGCTGGCGCCGGTGTTGTACACCATGTCGCCCAGGCCGAGCATCTGGTCCGGCCGGGTTTTCCGCACGAGCTGCACAACAGCGGCCTGCGCGGGACCTGAGGCATTGACATTGATGTTGGAGTTACCCTGATATCCGGCCCTGTTGCCGCGCTGCCAGCCACCCTCTGGAAAGTAGTAAAAGCGACTGCTGTTGAAGCGGCCGCCACCAGAATCTCCTGTTAGGCCAAGACGGAGGAGACCCATTGTGCTCAAGTGTGGCTTTTCAGCAATCTTAGGGTCGGGAGACGATATTGGCAGGATTGGGGGCCGGCTATGTGGGACAAAAATTTAGGATCACACCTTAGGGTGCAACGGGAGGTGGCCCTGAGATTCATCCCCGATTAACCAGTGAATTCGCTGTTATAGGCCTCTTCGCCGTGGGCGTTGATATCGAGGCCCTGCTGTTCCTGAATGTCGTTCACCCGCAGGGGCATCACCAGGCGAATTAGCTGCAGAATCACGTAGGTGCCCACCCCCACAAACAGGATCGTGAATCCTGCAGCCTTGAGCTGAATCCAGAGCTGCCCGAACTGGCCCACCAGCAGTCCGTCGGCGCCAGCGGGGTTGAGGCTCTTCAACGTGAACACGCCCGTGAGCAGGGTACCGAGCAAACCCGCCACACCATGCACCGGCAGCACATCGAGGCTGTCATCAAGACGCCAACGGTTCTTGAGTTGCAGGGCATAGCTGCACACCAGCGCCGCCGCAAAGCCGATCAGCACGGCCGCCAGTGGGCTCACAAAGCCGGCCGCTGGGGTAATCGCCACCAGGCCGGCCACCGCACCAGTGGCCACACCCACGGCAGTGGGCTTACCGCGCTGCCAGGTTTCCAGCAGCATCCAACCGAGGGCCGCAGCAGCACCGGCGGTGTTGGTGGTGAGGCAGGCCAGGGAGGCCAGATTGCCGGCCACTAGCCCGCTGCCTCCATTGAAACCAAACCAGCCGAACCAGAGCAGGCCCGCGCCCATCAGGATGAAGGGCACGTTGTGGGGTGGGGCGGCATAGCCCACGCCGCCACTGCGGCGCCGGCCTACCACCACCGCCGCAACGGCAGCGGCCACACCGGAGGCCAGTTCCACCACCAGGCCACCCGCGAAGTCGATGGCACCGAGGCCGGAGCTGCCCAGGAACCCACCTGGGCCCCACACCATGTGGGCCAGGGGCAGATAGATGAAGGTGCTCCAGAGCAGCAGAAACACCATCCAGGCGCGGAAATGCATCCGCTCCACCACCGCACCGGAAATCAAGGCCGGCGTGATGATCGCGAAGGTGGCCTGGAACAGGGCCACGGCACCATGACTGAGTTGGCCATCGCCATAGGGAGCCGACCAGTTGCTGAGTCCTGCCCACTGCAACCCACCGATGAAGGGAGCCAGCGGGCCGCTGCCGGGAGAGAAAGCCAGGCTGTAGCCGAACAACACCCAGAGCACACTCACCAGGGCCATGGCGGTGAAGCTCATCACCATGGTGTTGAGCACGTTGCGGCTGCGCACAAAGCCCGCATAGAAGAGGGCCAGGGCTGGCGTCATCATCAGCACCAGGGCCGCACTCACCAGCACAAAGCCGTTGTTGGCGCTGCGAAGGGCCAGATCAGTTGCAAACAGCAGCGGCACAGCTGAGCCAAAAGCAGGCGCCACCCTGAAGGCCAACGGGCGCCCAGCTGGTAGCTATCGCTACCAAAAGGGGCTTTCAAGGTGTCAACTGATACAGCGGCGATCAGTGGGCACCGGGTGGTCACCGTGCAACATAAAAGGGCAGAAGGAAAACCCTCTGCCCTCGCATCCGATGAAGGAGTAAGGCCCCGAAGGACCCCATCCGGCGATCAGTAGTCGAAGTCGCCGCCGCCCATGCCGCCGCCGGCAGGAGCTGCATCCTTCTTCTCGGGCATGTCAGCCACGATGCACTCGGTGGTCAGCACCATGCCGGCGATGGAGGCGGCATTCTGCAGACCGGAGCGGGTCACCTTGGCGGGGTCCACGATGCCGGCAGCCAGCATGTCGACGTACTCGCCGGTGGCGGCGTTGTAGCCCTCGTTGAAGGGCTTGTTCTTCACGTGCTCGGCCACCACGGCGCCGTTCACACCGGCGTTCTCGGCGATGCGCTTCAGGGGCGCGGTGAGGGCGGAAGCCACGATCTGGGCTCCGATCAGCTCTTCGCCGGAGAGGTTGGCCGCAGCCCACTCCTCGAGGGCGGGAGCCAGGTGGGCCAGGGTGGTGCCACCACCGGGAACGATGCCCTCTTCAACAGCCGCCTTGGTGGCGTTGATGGCGTCTTCCAGGCGCAGCTTCTTGTCCTTCATCTCGGTCTCGGTGGCGGCACCCACCTTGACCACGGCCACACCGCCGCTCAACTTGGCCAGACGCTCCTGCAGCTTCTCCTTGTCATAGGAGGAGTCGGTTTCGTCCATCTGCTTGCGGATCTGCTCGCAGCGGGCCTTCACGGCCACCTCGTTGCCTTCGGCCACGATGGTGGTGGTGTCCTTGTTGATGGTGATGCGGCGGGCGGTGCCCAGCATCTCCAGCTTGGCGTTCTCCAGCTTGAGGCCGGCGTCCTCGGTGATCAGCTGACCGTTGGTGAGAACGGCGATGTCCTCGAGCATGGCCTTGCGGCGATCGCCGAAACCAGGAGCCTTCACGGCAGCCACGTTCAGCACACCGCGCAGGCGGTTCACCACGAGGGTGGCGAGGGCTTCCTTCTCGATGTCCTCAGCGATGATCAGCAGGGGCTTGCCGGTACGGGCGATCTGCTCGAGCACGGGCACCAGGTCCTGCACCAGGCCGATCTTCTTGTCGGTGAGCAGGATGTAGGGCTCCTCGAGCACCGCTTCCATGCGCTCGGTGTCAGTCGCGAAGTAGGGCGAGATGTAGCCCTTGTCGAAGCGCATGCCCTCGGTGACCTCCAGCTCGGTGGTCATCGACTTGCCTTCTTCCAGGGAGATCACGCCCTCCTGGCCCACCTTGTCCATGGCGTCGGCGATCATCTGGCCGACTTCCTCGTCGTTACCGGCCGAGATGGTGCCCACCTGGGCAATGGCGCTGCTGCCGGTGATGGGCTTGGCGTGCTCCTTGATCTTGCCGACCAGGAACTCGGAGGCCTTGTCGATGCCCTTCTTGAGGGTGATGGCGTTGGCGCCGGCGGCCACGTTGCGCAGACCCGCCTTGACCATGGCGTGTGCCAGGACGGTGGCGGTGGTGGTGCCGTCACCGGCAGCGTCGTTGGTCTTAGAGGCGGCCTGACGGATCAGGGCCACACCGGTGTTCTCGATGTGGTCTTCCAGCTCGATTTCCTTGGCGATGGTGACGCCGTCGTTGATGATCTGAGGAGCACCGAACTTCTTCTCCAGCACCACGTTGCGGCCCTTGGGACCCAGGGTCACGGCAACGGCTTCGGCCAGGGTGTCGATGCCTTTCTCGAGGGCGCGACGGGCTTGCTCGTTATAAATAATGCGCTTAGCCATGAGCGTTTCTGGTGGGGATGGATGGAGTCAATGAACTGAAAACCTGGGCGCTGCGCGTCAGTTGACGACGGCCAGGATGTCCTTCTCGGAGAGCAGCACGTACTCGTCGCTGCCGAGCTTGATGTCGGTACCGGCGTACTTGCTGTACAGCACCTTGTCGCCAATGCTCACCTCAGGAGCCTGACGGGTGCCGTCGTCGTTGCGCTTGCCAGGGCCGATCTGCACCACCTCGCCCACTTGGGGCTTTTCCTTGGCGGTGTCGGGCAGCAAGATGCCGCCGGCGGTTTTCTCTTCAGACTCGGAGACCTTGATGAAGATGCGGTCGCCGAGGGGCTTGACGGTGGAAACGCTGAGGGAAACAGCAGCCATGGATGGATTGCGATGAGGGTTGCGAAACCAGGTTGCGAAACCATTGGCATGGCGCCAATGACGCCACAGTTGGCAACGAGTTAGCACTCGCGTGCCTTGAGTGCCAACCTATGGGGGCGGCCACCCCCCGGGCAAGGCGCCGCCGGGGCGGTTGACCGAACTCGCGATGGCGCGGAACCGAACAGGGCTGGGCGAGCCTGCGGGACCAGCCACCTGACGTCAGGCGCAGTGGTAAGGTTGCGCCGCTTCGGGCGGGATTGGTTCCCGCTGCGCGCTCCCCGCGACTTCCTTACATATGGCTGCTGCTACTGCCACCGGCACCAAAGGCATCGTCCGGCAGGTGATTGGACCGGTTCTCGACGTCGAATTCCCGGCCGGCAAGCTGCCCAAGATCTACAGCGCTCTCCGTATTGAGGGCAAAAATTCCGCCGGTCAGCAGGTGGCCCTGACCGCCGAGGTGCAGCAGCTGCTGGGCGACCACCGCGTGCGTGCCGTGGCCATGAGCACCACCGATGGCCTGGTGCGTGGCATGGAAGCCACCGACACCGGCGCTCCCATCTCGGTGCCCGTGGGTGAGGCCACCCTGGGCCGCATCTTCAACGTGCTCGGCGAGCCCGTGGACGAGAAGGGTCCTGTGACCACCACCACCACGGCTCCCATCCACCGCGAAGCTCCCAAGCTCACCGAGCTGGAAACCAAGCCCAAGGTGTTCGAGACCGGCATCAAGGTGATCGACCTGCTGGCTCCCTACCGCCAAGGCGGCAAGGTGGGCCTGTTCGGCGGCGCCGGCGTGGGCAAAACCGTGTTGATCCAGGAGCTGATCAACAACATCGCCAAGGAGCACGGCGGTGTGTCTGTGTTCGCCGGTGTGGGCGAGCGCACCCGTGAGGGCAACGACCTCTACGAGGAGTTCAAGGAGTCCGGAGTGATCAACTCCGAGGACCTCTCCAAGTCGAAGGTGGCCCTCTGCTACGGCCAGATGAACGAGCCCCCCGGTGCCCGCATGCGCGTGGGCCTGTCGGCTCTCACCATGGCCGAGCACTTCCGTGACGTGAACAAGCAGGACGTGCTGCTGTTCGTGGACAACATCTTCCGCTTCGTGCAGGCCGGCTCAGAAGTGTCCGCTCTGCTGGGCCGCATGCCCTCCGCCGTGGGCTACCAGCCCACCCTCGGCACCGACGTGGGTGCCCTGCAGGAGCGCATCACCTCCACCCTCGAAGGCTCGATCACCTCGATCCAGGCCGTCTACGTGCCCGCAGACGACCTGACCGACCCCGCTCCGGCCACCACCTTCGCCCACCTGGACGCCACTACCGTGCTCAGCCGCGGCCTGGCCTCCAAGGGCATCTACCCCGCTGTGGACCCCCTGGATTCCACCAGCACCATGCTCCAGCCCGCCGTGGTGGGTGATGAGCACTACCGCACCGCCCGTACCGTGCAGTCCACCCTGCAGCGCTACAAGGAGCTCCAGGACATCATCGCGATTCTGGGCCTGGACGAACTGTCCGAAGACGACCGCCGCACCGTGGATCGCGCCCGCAAGATCGAGAAGTTCCTCTCCCAGCCCTTCTTTGTGGCCGAGATCTTCACCGGTCAGAAGGGTGAGTACGTGAAGCTGGAAGAAACCATCGCTGGCTTCAACCAGATTCTCGCCGGCGAACTGGATGATCTGCCCGAAGCCGCTTTCTACCTGGTGGGCAACATCGACCAGGTGAAGGCCAAGGCCGCCAAGATCCTCGCTGAAGCCAAGGGCTGATCCTCATGTCCCTGACTCTTCGTGTCCTCGCTCCTGACCAGAGCGTCTTCGACGGCAATGCCGACGAAGTGATCCTGCCCAGCACCACCGGTCAGCTCGGCATCCTGCCCGGCCACGTGTCCCTGCTCACTGCCCTGGATACAGGCGTGCTGCGGGTCCGTGATGCCGGTGGCTGGAAGGCCATTGCCCTTCTCGGCGGTTTTGCCGAAGTGGAATCCGACGAGGTAACGGTGCTGGTGAACGGCGCCGAGCTTGGTTCGGCCATCAACGCCGAAGCGGCTGCCCAGGAGCTGGAAACAGCCAAGGGTGCCGCCGCCAAGTTCGAGGGCCAGGCCCCCAGCACTGAGAAGGTGAAGGCCCAGCAGGAGCTGGCCCGCGCCCGTGCTCGCCTGCAGGCCACCAAGGCCAACTGATTCAACGATCGAGCCACCGATCCACGCACTCCTTGCCCCCTGGTCTCTGGCCAGGGGGTTCTTGCTGGAAACGCTGCCGAGCCCATCGATAAATTTGCGAGCAATGGCGCACAACAGCCAGGTGCACAACAGCCAGTGGTGAACAGCACCGGGCAACGGCTGGGACTCCAGCTCAAGGGCTGGATGGAAGCAGGCGGCGCCGGGCTCGAGAGCGGCCAGGCCCTGGGCAATCGCCTGGTGGATGCCCTCGGAGCTGACGACAGGCTGAAGGGGCCGGTTCGGGATCTCGCCAGCCAGCGCCTGCTGCTCCAGGCTCTCCACCAGGAGGGCGCCGCCCAGCGCTCGGCCCTCAGCAGCCTGGCTGAGCAGCTCGCCAGCACCTACGCCCCCGCAGTGCTGCAGGAACTGCTCGACCTGCTGGAAGCCGCCACGGGCGTGGCCATGCCGCGCCAACCAGCGCAAGGGCCCCAGGCCCTGCTCAGCCCAAAGCCCAAACCCTCGCGGGCGACCCGGCCCTGGGGAAGCGTCGTCCAGGAGCTGAGGCCCTTCGCCCCAGGCCTGGCCTTGGCGGCAGGCGGAGCCCTGGTGCTCAGCTGGGCCAGCCGGGAGCTGGATCGCGAACTGTTTGAAGGCCTGGGCTGGAGCGGCGGCGTGGTGCTGGTGGTGGTGCTGGGGCTGCTGCAGGCCCTGGCCCTCGGCCCACTGAAACGGTGGCGCCGCCACTGGATTCTCAACGAGCAATCCGCCGGTGAACCCAGACAGGCCTGGCGCTGGCTGGCGGCTCCGTGGGTGCATGCCAAGAGCGCCGAGGCAGCCGTGAACCTGGTAGCCCTGCTGATCCTGCTGGGCAATTCAGCCCTGCAGTTGGGTGATGTGGTGCTGCGCTACAGCCTCACAGCCCTGGCCACCCTGATGCTCTCCGCGGTGATGGCCCAGCGCTTCGCCGTGGTGAGAACCTGGTCGGGTGCCTCTGGATCCATCAGCGCCCTCATCGCCCTGGGCGCGAGCCTGAGCGTGCTGCACTGGCGGCAGCTCAGCTTCAACGCGGGGCCCATCGCCATTCCCGCCTGGGTGTTGCTGCTGGTGTACGGGGCCCTGCAACTGGGCTGGCAACTGCCCCGTCAGGCGGATGGCGATGTCAGTCGTCCCCTGGAGCGCCTGCTCAGCTGCCAGTGGTGGTGGGGGTTGGTGCTAGGCGTGGTGTGGGGCCTGATCAGCTGGGGGCAGAGCTGGCTGAAGGCGTCAGCCGGCTGATGCCGCAGCCACAGCCTGCATGTAACGGCCCCACAGCTCCGCCACCAGAGCCCCACTGGCCGCCTCAGCCGGGCGATTGTCGTCGTTGCCCATCCAGATGGCGGTGAGGATCTTCAAGGCGGGCGAATAGCCGATGAAGAGCACATCCACCCCGTTGTTGGTGGTGCCGGTCTTGCCGCGGGCATCCGCCACCACGGCGGCGGGCTTGCCTGTGCCCCGTTGCACCACCCCCGCCAGGAGTCCATCGAGGCTCGCGGCCACCTCGGGACTGATCAGTTGGCGCGGAGTTTCGCCAATGGGGGTGGTGATGCCGCGCTCCGGGCAGGTGCTGAGGCTGAGAATCGACTGGCAGATGCCCAGGTCGTAGATCTTGTCGACGCCGTGCATCGGCACGGAGCGGCCGCCATTGGCCACCACCGCATAGGCCCGCGCCATCTCGTAGAGATAGGTTTCCCGGCCGCCGAGCATGGCACTGGCATCCGCATCCAGGGGGGTGCTGATCCCCAGCTGGCGGGCCTTGCGCACCACCTGGTTGAAGCCGGCCTTCTCCGCCAGCCGCAGGGCCACCACGTTTTCCGAGAAGGCAAAACCATCGGCCACGCTGACGCTGCCGGCCCCATGGCGGCAGCCGGCCACGTAGCTGAAGGGGGCGCAGGATATCGGATCACTGGGCTTCACCCCAGCCTCGAGGGCGGCCAAAAAGGGAAACACCTTGAAGGTGGAGCCCGGCTGGCGCAGGGCCTGTACCCGATCGAAGCTGGAACGCGAATAGTCGCCGCCACCCACATAGGCCAGGATGTCGCCGCTCTCGATCTGGAGCGAGATCAGGGCCCCCTGGGTGAGCCCCACGGAGGCCGCGGGCCCCTCCAGGAAACGCTGCAGTTGCTGCTGGGCCAACTGCTGCATCCGGGGATCGATCGTGCTCACCACCATGTAGTTCCCTCCCGCCTCCTGCTCGGAGAGGTTGAGGCCGAAACGGGTGCCCTCCAACTCGCCGCGCACGTAGTCGCTGAAGAACGGATAGCTGGAGAAACTGGTGTCCCGGCAAGCCGAGGCATCGATGTTCAGCGGCCGGCGCCGGGCATCGATCAGGGCCTGATCACTCAGGTACCCCTGCTCATGCATCAGCTTGAGCACCAGATTGCGGCGGTCGCGGCCGGCCTCGGGATCCTGCCGATTGCAGGGGCTATAGCCATTGGGACTGGGCAGCAGACCCACCAGAAAGGCCGCCTGGGCCACATCCAGATCGGCGGCAGACTTGCGGAAATAGAGGCGTGAGGCCTGCTCAAAGCCCTCGGTACCGAGCCCCAGATAGGCCCGGTCCAGATACATCTTGAGAATCTGGTTCTTGCTGAAACCCACCTCCAACTGCAGCGCCACCCAGAGCTCCCGCACCTTGCGGGTGAGGCTCACATCGCGGCCCACATCCGGGTAGTAGAGGCGCGCCACCTGCTGGGTGAGGCCACTGCCCCCGCCACTGCCCAGCAGGGCCGAGCGCAGGGTGCCGAACAGGTCGATCCCGCTGTTCCAGCCAAACCGTGCCTCCTCCGAGGCCAGCAGGGCCTGGCGCAGGTGCAGCGGATAGGCCTGCAGGGTGGGCAGGGCCGTGGCCGAACCCTCCTTGGCATCGATCTGCTGACCATTGGCCGCGTAGATCTTCACCGGGCCGGCGATGGCGCGGATCTTCGAGCCGCCGCCGATGCTGGCGGCCAGCAACATGCCGCTCACCAGCAGGCCCGAACCTGCCAGCGCCGCCAGCCCGAGCAGATGGGCACCCTGCTCAAGGGGGCTGCGGGGGTGGATGTAGCGCAGCAAAGGCGCTTCACCCTTCAGCGGCGAGCCGAACTGAATGGCATCGCCATCGCGCAGCTGGATGGCGCGAATGCGCCGATCCCGATGAAACAGACCATTGGCGGAATTGAAATCCTCCAGGATGAAGTCGCGATCGGCATCCCGTGGCCTCTCGAGGATGGCGTGCACCCGGCTCAGCCCCGGGGCCTCCACGGGCAGCTCACAGGCGGGATCACGGCCGATGCGGTAGCGCCGGTTCTCGAGGGGAAGGTCGTGCAGCTTCTGGCCTGCGGCCCATAGTTCCAGCCGAGCCTGCCGATGGCGCAGGGGCATCCAGGCGGCACGGATGGCGGCTGGGCGACGGCGCCAGGGCCCCTGCAGCCACGCCGCGGCGAACTGGCGCCAAGCCTGGCAGACGTCCGTGCTGGCCAGGGTGGAGGTGAGGCGGTGCAGCGGCATCTCCAGCGGCCCGGCCATAGGCTAAAGCCAGCAATGCCCTCCCCTTCGGTGCAGCGCCAGCGGGACCCCTGGGAACCTTTCCGGCTGTGGCTGGCGCTCACCATTGGCGTCTACGCCATCCGCGCCTTCTTCGCCGCCACCGGCTTCCGCGGCATCCGCCCCGTCACACCGGCTGACCTGGCCGAGCTGGATGACGTGGTGGCCGAGACGCGCGCCTTCCTGCGCACGCCACCGTACTCGGCCGCCTGCTGCTCTCCGAGCTGGACATGCCTGCGCTGCAAGAGCTGTACCCCGAACCCACGCTGCACAGCCACACCCCCAAGACCCCCACCACACTGGCCCAACTCAAAACGCTGATTGATGCGGACCGGGCCAACGGCTATGGCGTCAGCCAGGGCGGTTTTGAAACCGGCATCTCCACCATTGCTGCGCCCGTTTTCAATGACGACCACGCAGTGGTTGCTGCAGTCAGCATCACCGTGCCTGCGCAACAGCTCAGCGAAGAACAATCCGCCGTACTGATACCACTGGTGCAGCAGGCAGCGCAGCAACTCACCCAGCGGATCAGCCACCTGCCGCACAGGGCTTAACTTTTT
>CALJTZ010000421.1 GCA_937975655.1 uncultured Synechococcus sp.
GCAGATCTCCTTTTTGTTGAAGCTGACCCCGAATCCACTTTCTCAGCAGACCCTACGACAACGACAGCCAGCTGGAAAGGCCATTCGCCGCCCAGACGCTGGCGGAGCTGATGTATGCGCGTGTCTTCTGCGACCTGGCCGGCGAGCAGATGCGCCGCTTCCGGTTGCTCAAGGATCTCGGCAACAAGGCGGTGCATCGCACTGATCCGATCCGTGTCGGGGATGCGGTGCTGGCCGCCAGGGAGCTGTTCCAACTGCTGCGCTGGTTTGCCCTCACCTACGGCCGCGATCAGCAACGGGTTCGGGGCTGCAGCTTCAACGCTGATCTCCTGCCCAGCCGTGATGCCACCACCGCCCAACAGGCCCAGAGCCGCGAGCAGCTGGAGGTTCTGGCCCAGCAGCTGGCGGAGCGCGATGGCCAGCTGCGCGATCAGCGTCTCGCCACCCTCGCCTCCCAGGAGGAACTGGATCGCCTGCGCCAGGAGATCACAGCCCTGCGGAAGGCCAATGAGGTTGCCGCCCAGCCCGAACCCGACATCAGCGAGTTCGACACCCGCCGCGGTTACATCGATCTCTACCTTGAAGAAGCCGGCTGGGTCCATGGCCAGAGCTGCACCCATGAGCACGAGGTGCAAGGGATGCCGAATGCCACGGGCCAAGGGTTCGTGGATTACGTGCTGTGGGGCGACGACGGCAAGCCCCTGGCCCTGGTGGAAGCCAAGCGCACCAGCCGCGATCCACGTGATGGTGAGCGCCAGGCGGAGCTCTACGCCAACTGCTTGGAGCAGCGTTACGGCCAGCGGCCCCTGATCGTTCTGTCCAACGGCTACCGCCATCGCCTGTGGGATGACCTGCGCTACCCGCCGCGGGAGGTGCAGGGCTTCTACAAGAAAGACGAGCTCGAAAGCCTGATCCGGCGGCGGGAGATTCGTCAGCCGCTCGCTCAGGCCACCATCTCCACCGCCATCGCCGGGCGTTACTACCAACAGCGGGCGATACGGGCGATCTGTGAGTCCCTCGAGCAGAAC
>CALJTZ010000422.1 GCA_937975655.1 uncultured Synechococcus sp.
GCTCGACCGCCCCGTCAGCGGCCCCCTGCGTCCCCATGGCTAACGGGGAGACCCAGGATCCGCAGCGCCGCCATGGCGGCGCCGTAGCCATTGTCGATGTTTACCACCGTGATCCCGGGAGCGCAGCTGGCCAACATGCCGTGCAGGGCGGCCGTACCCCCTGCACTCACCCCGTAGCCCACGCTCACCGGCACGCCGATCACCGGTTGCGGCACGAGCCCCGCGAGCACCGTGGGCAGGGCCCCCTCCATGCCCGCACAGGCGATCAGCACCCGTGCATCGCGCAGCCGGTCGAGTTGCGCCAGCAGGCGATGCAGCCCTGCCACTCCCACATCGATCACCAGCTCCGTGGCAATGCCATGCCAGCGCAGGGCCAGTTCCGCTTCAGCGGCCACGGGCAGGTCGCTGGTGCCACCGCTCAGCACCACAGCGGTGCCCGCGCCGTCTCGGGGTGCCGGTGGCTCCCCTTGGGTCAGGCAGCGGCAGGTGCTGTGAAAGACGAGCCCCTCGGCTGCGGCGCTGGTCTGCAGCAGGGCCTCCACGTCGTGGGCCTTGCTGGCTGTCACCCGGGTAACCAGAGCAAGCTCGCCGGCGGCCTGCAGGCGGCGCAGGATCCCCGCAATCTGCTCGGCACTCTTGTGCTCGCCCCAGATGGCCTCCACCATGCCCAGGCGCCGGCGCCGATCGAGATCGAGCCTGGCCAGGGTTTCCTGGGGGCTGTCCAGCGGATCAGAGGGGTGCAAGTTCACCTTCAAAAATCAGGGGGAAGGGGTTGCCCTGGCTGATGCCACTGGCCTGGCGGGCCAGGGCCTCAAAGCGCTCCTGCACCGCCTGTACCTGGGCGGTGGGGATGGCCTTCCACTGCTCGCGGCTGGCCCAGTGGATCAACAGGGTGCCCTCCTCGCGCTCCGCGTCCCAGAGCAATTGGCGATCGAGGAAGCCAGGTTGTTCGGCCAGCCAGGGTTCCCAGCTGCCCCGCTCCGCGGCGAGCCAGGCGTCCACTCCCACCTCGGGCACCTTCAGGCGCAGGTGCTCCACCACCACCAGCTCATAGGGCTGGGCGCCACTGGCAGGGTTCAGCGGAACCAGCACCAGCAGGAGCAGGAGAACCAGCCCCGCGAGCTGGCGCAGGAGGACCATGGGCAGGAGGCTAACCAAGGCGGAAGCCCATTCTGATCAGCCCTTCTGGAGCAGTGCGACTGCGTGGCAGGAGATGCCCTCCTCACGCCCTTCGGCTCCCAGGGTCTCGT
>CALJTZ010000423.1 GCA_937975655.1 uncultured Synechococcus sp.
CTGGTCGCAGGCCGGCGTTTTCTCTTCCAGCGCTTTTGTAGCCGCTTCCTTGAGTGCCTTGCCCTCGGCGACCAGGGCCGCGGCCTTACCCTGCTCCACCAGCGCCAAGGCATACGGGGCCGTCTCGGGGTCCAGTTCGTAGTTGCTGCGCTCGGCATTGAAGCGAAACCCATAGGGCGCCGCTGGCCCCAAGGGGATCAGCTGCTTGCGTTGAAAGGCCCGGCCGTGGCTGACCCGCTCGCTGATCCGCTCGCTTTCGGCCTGGCCCAGGTTGATCAGCATCCTCGCCACCAGGCGCCCGCCGATGGTGGCCAGGTCCAGAGAGTCGTCGAGGGCCAGCAGGCTCGGCGTGTCTGGCGCTGAGAAGTAGGTCAGCAGCTTGGCGCCGTGGGCCATGGACCGGGTGAGCCGATCCAGCCGGGTGCAGATGACCCGATCCACCTCCCCGCGCCTGCAGGCCTGCAGGAGTCGCCCGAGTTGGGGGCGGTCGTCCCGCGTGCCAGAGGCGACATCTATATATTCCTGCCGCTCGCAATCAGCCGCCGCAACGCGCAGGCGATCCAGCTGCTGAACCAGGGCCAACTCTTGCTCTTCGCTGGCGCTGGAGACCCTGGCGTAGAGGGCGACGCGCATGTAATTCGGCCCTTCATAGGCTACGGTAGCGGGAAGCTAACCCCATCTGGATGGGGTTGGTGACCCGCCACTCCCCGAGAAAGCGCATGAACACTGCGACCTCCCTGACTGCTGCCCAAATCCGCGAGCTGCTGCTTTGCCTCGATGACGCCTCGCCGCTCATGGGCCTGCGCTCGGCGCAGGACTGCCTGGAGCACCTGCTGGGCTATTTCGAGCTGCCGGAGACTGTGCGCCTGCAGTTACAGGCTTGCCAGGCTCACATGAGTCAGGCCGAATTACACGTCCGCATGGCCGCTACGGGCGCTGGCGCGTGAGTCAGATCTGCAGCACCTTGATTGGATCCCCGCTAGCGGAGCTTTATGTTGTTGCTATTCGCTAGTCCGCCTCTCCGCCGGCTAGCGCCATGGAGCCTCCCCCATGACCGCCACCAAGCCCTCCCTTGCCTTTGTCTCCCGCAGCCCTAAGCGGGTGTCCGTCACCGTCAGCCACGGCGTTCTGTCGCGGCTGCAGACCATCTCTGACGAGCAGGGCCGATCCACCAGCAACCTGGCCGCCTACCTGCTGGAGGTGGCCCTTGATGCGATGGAGGGCAAGCCACCGATCCCCAAGCGCTGGCCTGGCAGCAGCCTGTGACCGAGCCCCGCAAGGGGCTTTTTTCATGCCCACCGATCCGGTGCTCGCCTCGGGGTACCCGCCCCGGCTGCCACGGCCTAAGCCCAGACAGCGGAAGACCTCCCGGTTGGCGCCGAGAGGGACTTCCAAAACACGCCAGTTCCGCTCGGTTTCTAAGGCGGATCGGAGCTGGCTCCACGACCCCTAACGGAGCCGAGACAAGGCTAGCCCTCAGGCCATCAAGCGAAAGGGCCCCGGTTGCACCCGGAGCCCTTCCTGAAAACCCAGACCCCGCCCTCGCCTGAGAAACGAAAGGGGTACTGGACACCACGGCCCGGGAGGGCCGCCTTATGCCCAACAGTACGTGGCTTAGAGGGCCTGCGCAATCGCCAGCACCCGATCCGGTGCTAGGCTTCCCTAGTCGGAAGAGATGAGCAGTGCTCACCACCGACTCCACCCCAGCCGCCGGCCGTGTGCGCCGCCCTGGGAACCCCGAGCTTTGTCATGACCACCATCACCGCAGCCCTGTGGCTGCTGCTGTTCCCCCTGGCTGTGCTGCTGGGCGTATTGCTCTGGTGCAGCGAGAGCCGCGAGCAACGCATCCGCCGCTGGCACCGTGCTGGCCGCAGTCAGCGCTCGATTGCCGAGGCCTTGGGGATCAGCCGCTATGCCGTGCGCCAGGCGCTGCCCTAAAGCGCGACCCATGGGACCCAGCTGCTAGGCCGCTGCAGTCTTGCAGCATTGGCTAGCGCCCGCTAGTTTCTGCGGTAGCTCAGGGCTACGGCAGCGCTACCGCTTCCACCCTTGAGCCCTACCGCAGACCTACCGCCCGTGCCACAGCTGAATTTCAAGATTTCGGCGGACCTCCTCGACAGGATTGATGCCGCTAAGCCCGACTTCCTAGACAGGAAGGGCTTTATCTGCCTCCTGCTCACTCAGCAGTTGACAGGGGGGAGTAAGTTACCCGCGTACTGTGTCGGTGCGGGAACCCAGCAGTCCAATGGGTTTCTGGCTGTCACGTCATTCGATGCTGAGCTAGGTCGCTCTGCCTCGGACGCCTCTGCCGCACCTCAAGCGGCTGTTGAGGCTGTCCCCCTCGAAATTGACCACCCTCTTGAACCCAAAAAAAAACCAGGCGCGATTTCTGAAATCGATGGCTTGGTCGATGAGCTGCTGGTGACCCCTCGGGAGCGTGGCACCAACCCCAAGGCAAAGGGCACCAACCCCAAGGCGAAGCGCGATCCCTACTCCAAACGGCAGATCGACCTAGACCTTGTGCCGGCTGACCTGCTCGATTGCCAGCAGCTGCTGCCGGAGTTCTGGGCGGTCAAAAAGGGCACCCGATCCCAGGGCGTCTGGAACCGGGTCTGCAACAAGCTGCGGGAGTGGAGCGCAGAGCAGCGGCAGGAGGCCCTGGAGCGGGCCATTGCCAGCGGCTGGGGCGATGTCTTTGAACCGCCTTCCATTCGGGCTAGCGCTGGGCAGCCTGGCGGCTACGTGGACTCGATCACCCGCGACCGTCAGACCAGGGACAGCTTCCTGGCCATGTTCAGCACTGCCGAGGAGGCCGCATGATCACCGAGAAAGACTTCTGCAGCGTGCTCCTGGCCCTGAGCCGCACCCTGCCGCGCTTCAAGGCCTGGGATGAGATGGCCATGTCCCTGGCGTGGATGACCTTCCCTGAGAAGGCCAAGCAAGACCTGACCCGTGAGGTGTTCCTGTATGCCGCCGGCCAGCGCCGCCTCGACCCCAGCCCCCCCGATGACGTGCCGCTGGACCTGCAGCTGCTGAACTACGTCTACCGCAACCGTGACGGCCGGGCCTGCGTGGACTGGGGCTTAAAGGCGGACCTGCCGGATCGCATGAGCCGCCCCAACGTGTTCAACCCGCAGCCGGTGCCAGGGCAGGTGGTGCTGCCGCCAGAGGAGCCAGTGACGAACCCGCTGCTGCAGGGGGTGCGCTGGTGACCCTGGGACCCCTCTTTGCCTTCTCTGCTAGCGCTAGCGAGACTGCCAGGGATCATGCCCTAGCCCAGGTGAGCAGCCATGCCGGACTGGAGTTCAAGGAAGCCGCCCAGGCCGTGATCCTGGAGCAGCTCTCAGGCACGGAATGCCTAGCTGAGGAGATGCGCCGCGTCTGTGAAGAGGCCGGTGTTGTGCCCCACCACCACAACGCTTGGGGCGGGCTGACCAATCAGCTGGTGCGGGCCGGGATCCTGATCGACACCGGGCGCTTGGCCAAGAGCACCTGCGTGCGCAGCCACGGCCGCCGCCAGCCGATCTGGAGGGTGCGCTGATGCAACGACCATTTGATCTCTCGGCCGTCCAGGCCCTCCTCCAGCGCGGCATCACCGCCGGCCATTGGACTCTCGAACAGCTCGACTACCCCTCCCCCAACTACGAGCAGCAGCTGATCGACGCTCGGCGCTCCCCCTACTTCACCCCCAACTACGAGCCGCCCACCCCCTATGCCAACCCCCTCCGCAAGCCCAACACCGGCCAAGTCGTCCAGCCCATCGACCCCCGCGACTTTGACCTGGCTGCAGCCACTAGGCCTAACGAGGGACAGCGAGACGTGGACCTACCGCCTCTCCAGTGGCCACCAGTTCCCGGTGAGCACCACCGGCCTGATCTCAGCCGTGACCAAGACCCCGCAGCAGATGGAGGCGATCATGGCGACCAAGCACATCTGGCAGCCACGGGGCGACTTGGCGCACCGGGCCCTAGAGGTGATGGTCCACCAGCGGTGGAACCCCGCACCACCCGCTGGCCTGCAGGCGCCGCACCCTTCTGACTACGCCGACTGGATCAACCCGCTGCTGTCCCACGAGCTGTGGGATCGCATCACCGTGGTGGGCGCCGAGGTGATGGCCTACAGCCTGCGCCGCAACGTGGCCGGCACCGCTGACCTCGTGATCCGCTTCCAGGACGGCAGCTACGGCATCGCTGATCTCAAGACCCAGAGCAAGGCCACCAGCGTCCCCTACGACACCAGGCCCCAGCTCGGCGCTGGCGTGGAAATGATCGGCGACCACTACAGGCTGCCCATCAGCCGCTGCCTCACCCTCTGGTCCCGCCCCGGCAGCCTCAATATCCAGACCCATACAGCTGATGAGTGCCTGCAGGCCTGGCTGGACATCTGTGACCAGTACGCCCTGCGCTTTCGCCCCTTCTAGCTGCGGCTGATTAGCGGCACCTAGTCCAAGCCGCTGGGATCCCATGGCAGATTGGCTGCGCCGGGATGGCCTGAATACAACACCCTCACGGGGAATTACGGCTGGTCGTGCGGACCATCGGAGTCCCGGCACCCATTGTTTCAGCTTCATAGCCCTAGCCTTCCCACTAGCGGCGCCTAGCGGTAGGATGGCGGCATGGGAGCGATCCCCCGCACACCTGCCCATGGCAACCCTCTTTCATTTCGTCTCCCCCCAGTGGGATGACACCACCGACGAGCTGGATCTGGCCGCAGTCTTCGCCGATCTCCTCGCCGCTGCCCAGCCCTTCACCATCACCGCCGTCGAGCACCCAGACCTCGACCCGGCCGATGACTTTGACGACTACAGCGCCCAGTGCCTGAGCGCCGCCGACCGCAACCCTTCTCTGTGCCGCTGATGACTAGCGCTAACGAGCAGCAGCTGCTGGCCGTCATCCTTGAAGACGCCATCACCTCTGACCTGCACGAGGAAGACGCCCTCGACTTCCTCGAAGACCACCGCATCTCCTACGGCTCCCACAGCCGCCAATACCTGATCACCCGCGCCTGGCAGCACGGCTGGAGGCCCGCGTGACCTACTTCATCACCTACGTGCCCACAGGCCCTGCCTACCCCTGTCACGCCGAGCAGCGCACCGAGTGGATCACTCCCTCCGGCATGACCACCGAGCAGGCCACCACCGCCTTTCAGCAGCAATTCCCCACCGCCCTGATCGTCTCCTGCACCCCCAAGCCATGACATCCCCGACCCTTCCCTCTTTCCTCAAGCGCCAGCGATCTCAAGCCCGCAGCACCGCCGCCCAACAACTCCGCCGCCAGCAACGCCGTGTTGACTTCCTCCTCTTCCTCTATTCCTGCGCCCTCATCGCTTTCCTCGTCCACCTCGCCCTCTCTTGACGCCACCCTCGACGAACTCACCCACCTCGCTGCTAGTGAAAAGGCCATCCAAGCCCGACGCCAAATCCTCCTTAACGCATTGGATCAACTGGTGGAAGCGGGTGAGGCAGACGAGCAGATCGTTTGGAACGACTACAAGATCTCCCGCCGCATCCGCAAGTCCTACGTCTACCCCGAGCACATCACCGAACAGCGTGAAGCCGTTAAGGCGGCAGAACGACTATCGGTCGCCCTGGGCGAAGCCACGCTGACCACCACCAGCTTCTGGGAAGTGCGCCAGCCCAAGCCATGACCACTGACATCACCGCAACGCTGGAAGAACGTGGCTCTCGCTATGGCATCTTCTCGGCCCATGCCAAGGTCACACAGGAACTCAAGCGGGTGATCTGCACTCACCAGAGGCGAACCCTGGCCGATGACCAGCAAGAGGCTCTGGACATGATCTGCCACAAAATCGGCAGAATCGTCAACGGCGATCCTGACTATGCGGACTCCTGGCATGACATTGCCGGTTATGCCCAGCTAGTCGCTGACCGTCTGAATGGGGTGAAACGATGACCCACACGGCCACCATCCTTGCGGCATCGCCTTCAACGCTCGGCCACATCCTGCAACTCACCCACGCCTTCAACCTTCCGGCGGCTCTCACGGTCGCCACACTGATGCGCCATTGGCACT
The DNA here is from genome assembly GCA_937975655.1 of uncultured Synechococcus sp. Taxonomy (GTDB): domain Bacteria; phylum Cyanobacteriota; class Cyanobacteriia; order PCC-6307; family Cyanobiaceae; genus Vulcanococcus. Next base: position 6,033 of record CALJTZ010000423.1, read on the forward strand.
GTGATCAGTCCACGGTATCGCGTCGCCTCCAGGCCATCAGTTGCAGCAATCTCGCCTACATCCGCCGTATGGCACGGGCGACGTACTGGATTGACCCCTTGGTGCTCACATGACCAAACACAAAGCCACGCCCGAGCAGTGGGCTCTGCTTGAAGAGCTAAGCGCCCCTGAGTACGACAGCACCATCCTCGAACTGCGCACCCGCGTTGAAGCCCTGGAAGCTGCCAACTCCAAACCAACTCCTAATCCAAGCCAAATTAGGAGGTCGCTGGTTGACCGGGTGGCCCGTGCAATCGGCCGAGACGACGAGCCCATCAACTGGGAGCCAGAAGCCCGCGCCGCGATCCTTGAGGTGGCGGCGTGGATGACCAGCAACCCCGATGCTTACTTTCCGCCTGCGCTTGTCTTTGCGCTTGAGCAGGAGGTCGAACGATGACCGACATAACCCGCTACAAGCTCGACGCCGCGTTCGCATCCCTGCGCAAGTTCGACCACCTCGCCAAGCCCGATGACTTCATCGAAGTGTCGCTATGGCACAACGGGGAAGGCTTTGATGCTCACCTGAGCAGCAGCGGCGAACAGTGCATCCGGCTCTCGTGGGGAGAGTTCAAGGCCCTGAAGAAACTTGTTAAGGAGCTGGATCAATGACACGCCTTATCTCCCCACCCGCCGAAATCATCCGCCAATGGGACGCCGAATGGGACGCCAACGGTACCGCCCATTGCGACAAGGCCCTCTACATCGCCGCTAAGGCTGCAACCTGGGGCGCCAAGACTGCCATTGAGTGCGCCCTGAAGGACACTGCCTCATGTCATTGGCGTGTTGCCGACGGCCCCGAAGATGGAGTACAGCTTGTGCGAGCCAGTGATTTGGTGGCTTGGGCTGCTGCCATTGGCAAGCGTTACGAGGTGGAGCAATGACCAACCCTGTAACCCCACCGCCGGAGCTGGTGCAGCAGTGGGTTGCCGAAATCTGGCATGAAGGCACACCCGTCCGCGTCTCACTCAGCGATGAGCACATTGCCACCCGCGCTGCCCAATACGGCGCCGACCAGGAGCTGCAGGCGTGTTGTCAGTGGCTGGAGCCCCGCCTGAATCCGGCGTCAATTGATGATTTCCGCGCTGCCCGTCGCCCCAAGTCGCCGAGCCTGAAGGAGCAGGCGCTGAAAGTTCTTGAAAGCGTTGCAGTTCACGAGCTTTACGGCAATGCAACAGCCGATAACCGCCTGTCTGCCGATGACATGAGAACCATCCGCCGCGCCCTGGAGGCCCTGCCCGATGACTGACCCCACCCCCACCGACTGGCGAGCGCTGTGCGCTGAGCTGGCGAAACAACTGGAGGGATGGCAGTGTTACGCAAGCCCGGATGGCCCCAACGCTGAGGTGCTGGCCCGCGCCCGCGCCGCCCTGGCCCAGCCCGAGCCGCAAGAGGCAATGATTCCAGATCAATACAAAGGGTATCAAGTGCATGTGTACCGAGCCGGATTTCATGCTGGCTACACGCATGGACTGACTCGGGCTAATGCAGCCCTGGCCCAGCCCGAGCCACAGGTGCCAACGGATGAGGAGCTGCTGTCCGCTTACGACGAGTTTGATCTTGCCGACAGTGGCGACGATGATGTGCTGGTTCGTGGCCTTCGCGCCGTTCTCGCCCGCTGGGGCACCCCCGCCATCGAGCCGGTGCCCGTCGCTGAGCGGCTGCCGGGGTGGCGGGATTGCGATAAAAACGACTGTGTTTGGGTCGAAGAACCAGACAGGTATGTTTTACGCCCTATAGAAAAGTCTGACATTAGGCAGAACCGACGGTGGCTCCCCCACCACGCGCTGCCGGTGCCGCAGCAGGAGGCTGAGTGATGGCTGACCTCTCCCCCGCCGCGCAGGCTGTGTTTCGTGCTGCTATCTCTTCTGATAGCCGTGGCGGCATTGCCGCCGCCGCCCTCCGCGCTGCTGCGGTGTACTGCAAGCGCGACAGGTTGCAGCTCCTCGCCATCGCCGACGAGCTGGAGGGCCAATGACCACACACCGCCACGAAACCCAGTCCTGCCGTCTCGTCTCCATCACCGGCCTCTACTACACCCCCAAAGGCACCTTTTCCCCCGACCCAGCCCACGCACTCACCACGGACCGCTGGCTCCTTGAACGCCATGCCGCCAAACTGAATACCTCGACCGTGATCATCCGCGCCAAATGATCACCTTCACCGTTGCCGGAATGCCCCCGCAACCCCAAGGCAGCAAACGCCACGTGGGCAAAGGCGTGATGATCGAATCCTGCAAAAACGTCAAGCCCTGGCGCTACCTCGTACAGCAGGCTGCCGCCGCCACCGATCACCCCACCATCAACGGCCCCGTCTCCCTCTCCATCGTCTTCATCTTCCCCAGGCCTAAGTCCCACTTCAACGCCAAAGGCACCCTCAAACCCTCCGCACCAACCTTCCACAGCGTCAAGCCCGATGGCTCGAAATGCCTCCGCTCTACTGAAGATGCTCTCGTGGATAGCGGCATCCTTCAGGATGATGCACGCATTGCTATCTCGTCGCACACCAAGCGCTACGCCACCGGCAACGAGCGCCCCGGTGCTCTCATCACCATCATCCCCTTGGCAACCTAGCCCTAACAGCAGCCTCACCATGGCTGAACCCTGGTCCGTCGTCGCTGAACACCCCGCCACCGGCGATCCCTTCGGGCTCGTCATCGAAGACGAGTCCACCTTCGCAGAAGCTGAATACATCGCCCGTCAGATCCTCGGCACCTTCCGCCTCACTGGGCACTTCCTCCCCACCGCACCAGTCCCCACCACCGAAGGCCACCACCTCTTCCTCTACTACCTCCAGCCCAACGACACCCCACACCTCGCCACGATCTGGGCAGACTCCTTTGCTGATGCTGAGCTGCGCCTCAACATCCTCGCCGCAGACGGCATCCTCTTTATGCCCTCCCCCGGTTAAACTCCGGCCATGGCAAAGAAGGGCACCAACGTAGAAATTGATGAACGGGTCAATACCGTTTATGACCTGTTACTTCGCGCACACAGCAGACACCAGATTGTTCAGCACGCCGCAAATGCCTGGCAAGTCTCCCCGCGCCAAGCAGACGACTACATCGCCAGAGCACGTCAACTACTGCAGCTAGACGCTGAACTGGAGCGCCCCCAGTGGCTGGCTGCTGCAATCGCTCGGCTCTACGACTACGAGCGCCGTGCCTCGGAATCGAACCAGCTCGGCATCGCACTGAAGGCCCTGGAAGACCAGGCCAAGCTCCTGCGCTTTGAAATGTCATGACCTGGGACCAACGTGAATACAGCCGGAGAAGGCGAGCCGAGTCCAAGGCCAAAGGGCTTTGCGTGAAATGCCATCAACGTCCAGCACTGATCAAGCGGACGCAATGCCATCGTTGCCAGATGGGCAGCCTTATCAGGGAGGCGATGAAGTACGACCGTGCAAAGGCCGCCTCTGGCTCAACAAAGGCTCGTGGCACCTGCTACGTGGCTCAGTTCAGTCAAGAGATCAGGAAAGACTGGGTTGAGCAGGTCATTGGAAGGTGGAATGGTCTATGCAGCTACACCGGCTTGGCTATTGAGATTGGATCGACGGCCTCCCTGGATCACGTATTGCCCATATCACGGGCTGCAGTATTTGGGCCTAGCAAGGTGTATCACCCTGATAATCTCGTCTGGTGCCACAAAAGCATTAATATCCTCAAAGGCGACATGACTGCTGAGGAGTTCAAGTTATGGCTCACGAATGAGCTTGTGCCGTCTGTTGCGGGATTGACTGCGTGAGCTTGCTCACGGGCATCTGTGAGCCTGCGCCCTTGCTCGGCTTTCTGGCCCCGCAGGATCAATCAGGCCGTCTAGATGCGCTGCAACAGGAGCTGTACGAGTCCCTCACCGGCCCGCAGCGCACCGTCTACGACGCTTCCACGCGCTTCACCTACCTCTGCTCAGGTCGTCGTTTCGGCAAGACCTACCTATCCCTGGCCCGCCTGATCAACTGGGGCCTAGAGCGCCCTGGCGGCATGTTCTACTACGTGGCCCCCACCTACCGGATGGCCAAGCAAATCGCCTGGGTGCAGCTCAAGCAGATGATCCCGCCTGAGGTGTTCGACCGGAAGAACGAAACCGAACTCTCGGTCCACCTGGCCAACGGCAGCACCATCTACCTCAAGGGCGCAGAAGACCCAGACCGGCTCAGGGGCGTCAGCCTCTCAGGCTGTGTCATCGATGAGGCCGCCTACGTCCGCGAAGACGCCTGGACCATGGTGCTTCGCCCTGCACTCTCCGATCAGCGCGGGCCCGCTTGGTTCACCACCACACCCGCCGGCCTGAACTGGTTTGCAGAAGCCTGGGATGCAGCCGACGAAGACCCCGACGCCTCTACCTTCACCTTCAACACCCTGGAAGGTGGCCAGGTCAGCGCTGAGGAGGTTGACGCTGCACGCCGCACCCTCGACCCGCGCACCTTCTCTCAGGAATACGAGGCCAGCTTCGTCAACCTCGTTGGCCGGGTTGTGCCTGACTTCAACGATGAGAACATCCGCGACGACCTGGAAGACCTCGGCGGTGAGCTAATCGTCTGCGCCGACTTCAACGTGTCCCCCATGCACTGGATCATCGGCCAGAAGGTCGGCAACCAGCTGCACTGCTTTGACGAGATCCACATCCGCGAAACCCACACCGACGAGGCCGCCTCAGAGCTGCTGCGCCGCTACCCCGACCGCACCATCCGCGTCTACCCCGACCCCACCGGCCATGCCCGCAAGACCTCGGCAGGCGGCAAGACCGACCATGGCATCCTCCGCAGCCGTGGCCTCTGGGTATCGGAGAACAAGCGCCCTTACATGCAGGACGACAAGCGCAACGCCATCAACTCAATGGTCTGCGATGCCAACGGCAACCGCCGCCTGTTCATTCATTCCCGCTGTAAGCAGACGATCAAGAGCCTGCGCAACCTGACCTTTAAGGAGGGCACCAACATGCCCGACAAGGATGGCGGCTGGGATCACGGCTGGGATGCCTTGTCCTATGGCGTGATCGGTGTGTTTGACCCGGTGCATCCCTGGAAGAGCACAACAGGCAAGGCGGTGCGTGGGGTGCGCCTCTACTGACGCCGGAAAACTATCTGTAGAGACTTCCTTGGCATGGCACGGTCCTACAAGCGCGACAAGATCGGTCGTTTTTCTGGTGGTGGTGGTTCATCAGCACCTGGTGGCACCATCGCTAAAGGGGGCAATGGCGTGCGCGGGTCTGTTGCCCGATCAACCGCAGCGCTAGGCAAGGCGGCACCTAGCGCAGCAGGGCAAAAGCCAAGGCTTCAGGTCAAGAAGGGCGCCAAGCTCGTGATGAAGGAAGGAATCAACAGCCCTTCTGGCAAGGCCCGTGCCGGCTTGCTTAAGGCTGAATCTGCAGAGCGCAAGGCCAGCAAGCAGGTGAGCGCTGCCAAGAAGGCCGGCAAGAGCCCGGCAGCACAGGCCAAGCAGCGCACTGCCTTCGATGCGCTTCAAAAGGCACAAAAGGCCAAGGTCAAGGCTGTTGATGCCTTGGTTAAAGCCACTCGTCGCCGCTGATTCCTGAGCTGACTCTCCTGTGCATAACCTCGCTGCCACCACTAATCTGAGCCTGGCCCTGACCACCCTCAGGGATCTGCAGGTTCATGACCCAGGGATTGCCTGGCAGCGCATGGAACCGCGCTGGCGACTCATTGAACAGCTCTCCCTCGGCACCCTTGGGATGCAGGCGGCCGGCAAGCGCTACCTGCCCCAAGAGCCCAACGAAGACGACGAGAGCTACAAGGCCCGCCTAGAACGCACCGTCTGCCCGCCGTACTTCCTGCGCCTAGAGCAGATGCTGGCCGGGATGCTGTGCCGCAAGCCGGTACGGCTCGATAACGTCCCTGACCCGATCCAAGAGCAGCTCTACGACGTAGACCTTTCCGGCTCTGATCTGAATGTGTACCTGCAGGAGCTGGCCCGCAAGGCCATCCGCTATGGGCACGTGGGCGTGCTGGTGGACTTCCCCCGTGGCGACGAGGGTGATGACACTCCGGTGCAAAGCTTTGAGCGCCCCTACTGGGTCAGCTACACCCCTCGGGACATCCTCGGCTGGCGCACCGACGTGGTGAACGGCAGTCAGAAACTGACGCAGCTGCGCCTCCACGAGCAGGTGGTGGTGCCTTTCGGCGACTTCGGCGAGGAACTCGTCGAGCAGGTCCGCGTCCTAGAGCCCGGCGCCTTCCGCCTCTATCGCAAGCAGGCCTCCAAAAACCGCGACTGGGAACTGATCAGCGAGGGCACCACCACCCTCGACGAGATCCCCTTTGCGGTGGCCTATGCCAACCGCACCGGCATCCTCGAATCCACCCCGCCCCTAGAGGAGGTGGCCTGGCTGAACCTCAAGGCCTTCCGCTGTGAATCCGATCAGGCCAACATCCTTCACGTCGCCGCTGTCCCCCGGTACAACCTCTTTGGGGTGCCTGCCGAGGTAGACGAGCTGGACGCTGGCCCCAGCTCGGCCATGGCGTTCCCTGTGGATGCCCGCGCCGAGTTCGCTGAGCCCACCGGCACCAGCTACCAAGCCCGCTTCACCGAGCTGGACCGCATTGAGAAGCAGATCGCCGAGCTGGGCCTAGCTGCTGTGCTGGGGCAGAACATGACCAACCAAGCGGCTGAATCCAAGTCCATCGACCGCAGCCAAGGTGATGCCGCCCTGCAGGCTGTCGCCATTGGCCTGCAGAACCTCGTGGATTCCTGCCTGCAGTTCCATGCCAAGTTCCTCAACCTGCCCACCGCTGGCAGCAGCGCAGTGAACCGCGACTTTGTGAGCCAGCGGCTAGAGCCCGCCGAAGTGCAGCAGCTGATCCAGCTGCGATTGAACCATGAGATCACCCAAGAGACCCTGCTACTGCGGCTGGCCGAAGGCGAATGGCTAGGTGGTGATTTTGATGTGGATGCCGAGCTGGAATCCACCGCTGCACAACAGGCCTCAAGGTTGGATGCGCAGGAGCAACAGCTGCAAAGCAACCTGCAGCAGCTGCCGACTACCCCAGCGGCAACCTAACCGGCACTCTCGACCCTGTGGGTCTACATGCCCGACAACGACAACGCTCCTGTGGAGCAGTCTTCATCCGCTCCCAATCTCTCCGCCCTAGAAGCAGAGATTGAAGCCCTGCGCCGTAAGAACACCGAGCTGCTCGACGAGAAGAAAAAGCTCGCCAAGAAGGTGCCTGAGCTGCCCGATGGCATCAACGTGCAGGAGCTTCTCGACTTCAAGCAACGCGCCGAGCAGGCTGAGCTAGAGCAAAAGGGCAACTACTCCGAAGCTCGCCAGAAGCTAGAAGCCCAGTTTCGTGACCGTGAAGGCCAGCTGCAGGCCCGCATCACCGAGCTGGAATCGGAGAACCGCGAACTCAAGCTGATCGGCCCTGCTGTTGCGGCCCTGGCCGATACCGTCCACGACCCGGATGAAGTGATCCGCCTGCGCCTCAAGCCCGAGCAGATTGAACGCGACGCGGACGGCACCGTGGTGGTCGTTGATGGCTACCAGCGCACACCCATCCATGACTGGGCTAAGTCCAGCCTGCCCCAGTACCGCCTCAAAGCACCCAAGCCCCAAGGCACTGGCGCCCCTGTAGGCCGCGCAGCTTCCGGTGAGCTACCTGCCGGCACCAAGAATCCCTTTGCCGCTGAGTCCTACAACCTCACCGAGCAAGCACGCATCTACAAAACCGACCCTGAGCTGTTTGCACGCCTGAAAGCTGCAGCCGGTAAGTAACCACTCGCGGCATACTTACAAGCAAGAGGGAAGGCTGTGCCGTCCCTGAGGCTTGTGGCCAACAACAGCAAACCCTTCCTCTGTAGGAGTTAAACCCATGGCTGCCACTGTGCGGTCCGATGTGGTCATTCCCGAGATTTTTACCCCCTATCTCGAAGAAGCCACCACTCTGCGTAATGCCTTCATCGCTTCTGGCGTGGTGCAGCCCTTCGCTGCCCTCAACGCCACTGAAGGCGGTGATTACGTCAATGTCCCCTTCTGGTCCGCCAACCTGTCCGGCGATGCCGAGGTGCTGAGCGACTCCGGTTCGCTCACCCCTGGCAACATCACCGCCGACAAGCAGCGTGGTGTGATCCTGCATCGCGGCCGTGCCTGGGGCGTTCGGGAACTCGCCAAGCTCGCCGCTGGTGATGACCCCATGGGCGCCATCGGCAACAAGGTGGCCTCCTATGTCGCCTTCCAGCAGCAAAAGGATCTGCTGGCCAGCCTGGCCGGCATCTTCGGTGCGGTTGGCTCTAGCAACAGCAGCGCTTCCTTCGCTGGTCTGACCTTTGACGCTGGTGGTTCGGGTGAAACCGCCCTGTCCCCCCGTCACGTGGCCAAGGCTCGTGCGCTGCTGGGCGATCAGGGCGACAAGCTCTCGGTGATCTGCCTGCACTCGGCTGTCTACTACGACCTCGTAGAGCGCCGCGCCATCGACTACGTGAGCGCCACTGAAGCCCGCGCCACTGCGGCTGCTTCCAACGCCGCAACCCCCGATGTCTTCGCCGGCAGCGTGGCTGGTGCTTACACCGCCGATGGCAGCGTGCCCTTCTACATGGGGATGCGCGTGATCGTCTCTGACGATGTGCAGACCAGCGGTACCGGCTCTTCCAAGAAGTACGCCACCTATTTCTTCACCCCCGGCGCTGTTGCCTCTGGCGAGCAGCAGGGTCTGAAGACCGAAGTGGACCGCGACATCCTGGCCCTAGCCGACTACATGGCCGTGTCTTGGCACAACTGCTTCCACCCCATCGGTGCGCAGTACCAGACCGCTGGTGGTGCTAACCCCAGCCAGGCCACCCTGGCCACCATCGCCAACTGGACCAAGGTGTACGACACCAAGAACATTGGCATCGTGCGCGGCACAGTTACCTCCAACTTCGACTGAGGTTGAACCATGGGACTGACCAGTTTCAATCTGGTCCGTCGTGAGGAAGAGGCTGCTGCTTCGGCGGCGGCCTCTCTTTCTACGGAGCCAGAACAACAGGCCTGCAGCGTGTCTGCGCCTGACCTGAAAAAGGGCCGTAAGAAGACCGGCAACCTACCTACAGCGGAGGCTGAGGGCTGATGGCTGTCTTCCCGGCAACAGAGCAAGCCGGCACCGTGTCTGGTGCAGGGTTTGAGCTGATCACTGACACGGCTGCCCACACCGGCCGCTTCTTTCGGCTTTATGCCCTGGAAGCTTCGGTGATTAGTGCCGCCACGGTGCAAAACGGCAGTGGCAACACCTTTGCTGCTGTGCCTTTGCCTGCTGGTGGCTCCATTGATGGTGTGTTCACCTCGGTGACACTCACCAGTGGCAAGGTCGTGGCATACAAGGTCTGATGGCTGTTAAGGCCAAGGCGGGGCTCAGCACCCGCCTTTTCAAGCAATCACCCCCCAAGCGCACCCGCCAGGGTCAAGGTCAGCACAGCCGCCCGAAGCCTGGCCGCAAGCTGAGCCGAGGCCAAGGCCGTGGCTGATCTCTCTCAGCAGATTGAGGCATTCCTGCGCAATGCCCTCAAGGAAAAGCAGCTGGAAGACCGCCTGATCCGTCAGGCCCTGCGCGACCTGCGCACCACGCTGGCCGCTGTGGAGCGGGTCGTGGGGCAGTCCGGTGTGTTGGCCGTGGGCCCCAACCGCGAGCGCACCATTCAGTCCATCACCGCAGCGGTGGCCAAGAGCGTGCAGGACAGCTTTGGTGTCCCCCAGCTGGCCGCCATGCAGGAAGCCCTGGCCCCGTTTGTGGAGCAGCAGCTGACCTTTGCGCGGCGCATGGTCACCATGGCCGGTGGCAATCTGAGCGCCCCTGTGGGGGTGGCGGTCAATGCTGCCCAGGTGCAGGGCATCGTCAATGCAGCGGTGGTGGGCGGTAAGACCCTGAGCACCCAGCTGACCCAGACGCTGCCGGCCACGGTGGCAGACCGGGTGGAGCGCTTCATTCGCCTCGGCCTGTCGGATCTGGGCGGCGAGGTGTTTGCCACCTATGAGGATGCGGTGGTGCGCACCACGGCCAACAACGTCGAGGCGATCATCCGCACCGGTGTGCATGAGGTGGGCAATGCTGCCCAGCAGGCCATCTATGAGTTTGAGGCCGACCCCGACTGGCTGGGTGCCGATGGACTGGTCTGGACGGCCACGCTCGATTCAGCGGTCTGCCCGATCTGCCTGAAGCTGGACGGCAAGCGCTTTCCCACCGACTACCGCAAGGTTTCACCCCATCCGAATTGCCGCTGTTACCTCGTGCCGTGGAAATGGCGCAACGAGGATATGACCGATCCCTCTGGGCGATCCGTGGCCCCGAAGCGGCCTGCCGAGGGTGATGGCGATCAAGAAGCCCTGGACTTCAAGGTGGCCGCCAAGCGCTGGGTGGTGGATAACCCCGCCACAGCCCAATCCATCTTTGGCAAGAAGCTTGGCCAGCGGCTTGTGGACGGTGAGATCGGCTTCGATAAGGCCGTCAAGCTCTGGCAATCACCCAAGACCTAGGCCGGCAACTTAAGGGCAAGAGTGCCTTGCCATGCCCGTCACCGTTGTTGCTACCGCTGGCGCCAGCAATGCCAACAGCTACCTGTCGGTGGCAGCTGCAGACGATCTCGCCAACCTGTACCTCGGCACCCTGAGCTGGGCATCGGCCTCAACGGATAACAAGGGCCGGGCCTTGATCATGGCCACCCGCTATCTCGACGAGCTGGCCTATGTCGGCACCAAGGCCTCCAGCACGCAAAGCCTGCTCTGGCCCCGCAGTGAGGCGGAATGCGGTGATTGGACCTTCACTAGCAGCGAAATCCCGCAGCCGATCAAGCAGGCCACCTTTGATCTGGCCGAGGCCCTGCTGGCGGACAGCACCGCCCTGGCCGGCAACGGCAGCGGTAGTGCCGAGCTGATTCCTGGCATCCCCAACGCCAACCTCAAGCGGGCCAGCGTCGATGTGATCAGCGTGGAGTTCAACAGCACCCAGCAGGCCGAAAGCAAAAACGCCCTCAACGTGGTGCCGCACCTCGCGCAGGTGCTCGGTTGTTTGTGCCTATCCACCGCAGCATCCGCCTACGGAATGCTTCGGGTGCAGCGAAGTTAAAATACAGAATGGCACTACTCACTGACCAACTTGAGCTGTTCGGGGTAGCGACAGGCCCTGCACCCAAGAAGCGCAGTGGGGATCGTTTGGCCCAACCGCTCAGCCGAGAAGAACAGCGGCGTTTTGGCCAGATGTATGTGGACAACATCGGATTGATCAAGTTCTTCTGCAACAAGCTGGCCAGCAAGTACCGGCACTGCATGGCCGTGGAGGATATTGATTCCTGCGTGGACATCGGCTTCCTGCGGGCCTGCAGGGCCTGGGATCCCGAGCGCGGCAAGCTCAGCACCATCTTCTGGCCGTATGCCCAAGGGGAGGTGCTGCACTACCTGCGCAGCAACAACTGGAGCATCAAGGCCCCGCATCAGGTGCGGCTGCTGGGCAATCAGGCCCGCAAGCTGTTGGACTTGGGCTGGAGCACCGCAGCGGTGTGCCAAGAGCTGGGCTGCAGCAAGACCGACCTCAAGGATGCGCTGGTGGCCACCTCCGGTGTGGCGCACGATGTGAAAGGCTTTGATCTGCACGTGTCGCCCTATGCGACGCCGTGGGAAGTGCTGGAAGCCGAAGAGGAGCGACTGGCGGCCTAAACGGCAACTTAAAGCACACGCCAAAGGAACTGACCATGGCTACAGGTGCCTTCTTTGCGGCGCTGGGCTATCGCTTCTACGTGAAGGCTGGCACCACCGCCTCCACCGTGCCCACCACCAGCACCGGTATGGTTGAGGTGCTAAGCCTCACCAACGCTGGCATTCAGGGATCGTCCGACACCACGGACGTGCTCGACTACGGCAGCACCCAGGGCTTCAAGGCCAGCCTGGTGACCGGCCAGAGCTACACCATCCCCTGCACCATGAACCTCAGTCTTAACGACGCGGGCTATCTGGTGCTCAAGCAGGCCGCTCTGGATGCCGCCAGTGGCGTGACCGTGGAGTGGTATCGCGAGTCTCCTGAGATGAGTGCTACCGGCAACCCCGAGAAGCACGCTGGCATCGCCTTCGTTACTGATTTTTCTGAAGACGTGCAGGCTGGCAATGTCAGCCAAGTGAGCTTTACCTTGACGGGTTATGGGGCTTATTCGTGGACCGCTGAGACGAATGCCTGAGGCTAACTAGAGCGGAGAGGCTCAAGGCGGTGGGTTTGCGGGCCCACCGCTTTTTTATGCCTAGAGGTTGTTGCCTGACAACTTGGCCCACTCCGCCGCAAAGAACCGTTCCATCGGTTGGTTGTCCAGCGCGGGCTTGATCCAGTTGCGGCCCGGCACCACCGTGCCCCGTGATGTGGTGTATCCGGTGAGGATCAACGCCGAGTAGGGCGTGTCCCAGGTGAAGCGCAGCTCGGTGGCGCTGGGGCGGTCTCGGCGCTGGGAGCGCAGGAACCGGCCCGTGTCCACGATGTCCCGTGGCGAGGTTTCAATGGTGCCGTTCTTGCGGTACGTCTTGCGCGGCCAGGGGAACTGCACCAGCTGGATCTCTTCTTTGAGCTGCTGATCCATGACCTTGCCGTAGCCGGTCAGGATCACGGGCACCCGTAGCTTGAGCTGATTGGCATTCCAGCCAGTCAGCTTGAAGGTGGAGCGGACCTGGAGGGCCATCAGAGCTGGCTGTAGCGGGCCAGGCGGATCTTGTCGCCGAGGACGGACTGAATGGTGCTGCCGAGCAGGCCGGTGCTGCCGTAGGGGTGCCGAGCTGCCAGCACCTCGCAGGGCACGGCATCTTCCCCATTGACGCTGAGCAGTCCGGTGATGCCGGGTTTGATGCGGGCATCCAAGGCCTGGGGATTGACGGCATACCCCTCGTAGGTGTCGTCTTTGACCTCAACGCCTGGCAGGTCTCTGACTTGCTCTAGTGATCCAAAGGTTCGCAGATACAGCTCTGCTGTCACGCTTTCAGTGGCCGGAGTCACGTTGCCTGTGACTGGATCGGTGTAGGTGCCAACAGTTGGAACCGTGAAAGTCACGGTGGCGTTGGCGAGGGCAGCAAGGGCGCTTGTCATTCCCTAGTTTCCCACCGGCAACTTAGTGGACGACATGGGTTGCAGGAGTGGCGGAGGCGCTAGGTCAAGCGGTACTCACTCTTGCCGTTGATGATCGGCAGTACAAGGCAGGGCTTGATCAATCCAAGCGGCTGGCAGAGCAGACCGGCACCCAGATCAACCGCAGCCTGCAGGTCAAAGGTGGTGGCCTGTTTGGTGATGTTGGCGCTGAACTAGGAGCGCTAAAGGGTGGCCTGGCCTCTGGTGCGCTGGCAGCTGCCGGTGTCGCCGTGGCGGTGGGGGCCATTGGCTACGCCACCATCCAAGCGGCGGGCGATGCCCAGAAGCTGACCGCTGCCTTCACCGGCCTCACCGGATCCGCCTCAGCAGCAGCACAACTGCGGCAGGAACTCTTCACCCTGTCCAAGGCCACACCGTTCAAGAACGATGAGCTACTCAGCGCTGCTCAGCGGTTCCTGGCCGTGGGTGTGGAAGCCGAGAACCTCGGCGGCACCATCAACCGCATTGGTGCCTTGGCAGCCCAGTCCGGTCAGAGCCTGGACCGTGTGGGTCTGATCTACGCCCAAGTGTTTGCCAAAGGCCGGCTGCAGGGGGAGGAAAACCTGCAGTTCCTGGAGGCAGGCATCGACCTGAACAGCCAGCTGGCCAAGGTCACCGGCTTGTCAGGCCAAGCCCTGCAGGATGCGATGAGCAAGGGCAAGATCAGCCTTAACGACGTGAACCGGGCCATCGTGCTGGCCACCGGCAGCATGGCCGCCCTAGAGGGTGCTGGGCAGTCGGTCAGCGTCAAGTTCGCCAACATCGGCGACAACGTGCAGCAGGTGTTCCTGGGCTTTGCCCAAGCCATCACCCCCGCGCTGTCGGCGGCCTTTGACGTGATTAACAAGGCGTTTGACCGCCTGTTCCCCTCGCTGGAGAGCATCACGCAGTTTTTCAGCCCGCTCACCAAGGAGGCCCAGCGCTTTGCCGAGCTGCTGGAGAAAAACCCACGGGTGGTGGAGGCCTTGGCACTGGCCTTTGAATCGCTCCTGAACACGGCCATCACCCCGATCCTTGAGGGCATCGGCAGCATCAATGAAGGCCTAGAGAAGAATCCGCAAGGGCTGATTGATTCCATCGTCCAGCTGGAGCTGCGCCTGCGGCAGGCCGCCCTGACCGCCAGCGGCCTGGTCAAGATCATCACCGCCCAGGTCCGGTTTGGCGGCATCTTGGCGCCCGAGGGGCGGTCGCAGGTGGACTCTGGCCTCCAGGACATCAACAAGGCCATTTCAGCAAAAGCTATAGAGGTGCCCGTCAACCTTCGGGTTGAAGACCAGAAAACGGCAGCTTTGGCGGGCGAACTCACCGACAAGCTGGCCGCTGGCGTCAATGAAGAATCGGGCAAGATCCTTGACGGTCTGTTCAAGCAAAATGTTGCTGATCTGCAGATTGAAGGCATCCTCGCCAGGATTGATGCCGCCAAGCAGCTGGCTACCCTAGAAGGCACAGCCTTATTGGTGCTGCAAAAGCAATTGGCCATCGAAGACAAAAAACGTGAGGCCAAAGAAGCAGAACTGGCCTTAGAGCGCGAACTGGCCAAGCCCGCCGGTGATGGCAAGAACGGCACCCGCAGCAGTGAGCGGGTGGATGATCTGCTGATCAAGCAGCAGCAAGCCAACGCAGAAGTGCTTTTGGCTTATCAAGAGGCAGGCGCCAGCCTGGCCAAGAATGCCAAGACGGCGGCAGAGTCATTGAAGGATGCCCAAAAGAATATGCAGGGCGTCTTGCGTGGTGGTTTTGACTACTTAAGCGCCAACCTGCAACGGGAGCAGTTGGCAAGGGCGCGTGCTTCTGTTCAACCCTTGGTGGACCGTGGCATCATTCGCCAAGGCATTGATATATCCACCCCAGACAAGCTGTTTGCTGTCGCTGGCTTTGCCGACAGCTTCAACAATGCCGAAAAGGATCTCAACAAGGCGCTGAGAGAAAACACGGCCGCCCAGCAGGCCTTGGCAACCAAGGATTGGAACGTGGTGGTGTCAGTGCCTGGAGGCACTGCATCCGGTGACGTTGTTGGAGCAGTCAACTCACGGCTATGACCTTTTCCATCGGCGCTTTTTCCTGTTCCCTGCTCACCGCCCAGCCGCTGGGCTACGAGGGTGATGCCCGCCAAGGGCTCACGGCTCGCACCTGGCGCATCAGTGGCCTGTTGACCACTGCTCAGTGGCAATCGCTGCTCAGTGTCTATGACACCTGGCAGGCGGCCCGCATCCAAGACCCCGACACGCTCACTAGCAACAGCGTTGGCACCACCGTGTCGTTCACGGGCAGCGCCAATGGCGTGAGCTGGAGCGGCATCGGCTGCTGGTTCTCTGAAGCGCCCAGTGGTGAGCAGGTGGGGGCCTATGTCCAGGCGTCCGTGACGCTGGTTCACGCCGCCGAAGCGCTAGCCGTGCTGCGGAAGGATCAGCTGCTCGGCGCGGCCCGCTTCTACTTCGGTACCTACACCCTCGGTAGCACCACCCTGCAGCTGCTCAAGCCGGCGGAAACCTACCAAGACACCCCCAACTTGGCATTGACGGCAAGCGGTGCCACCTACATCACAGGGCCTTTGAGCGCTACGCGGGTGCGGCAGGTCGAAGGCGACACCAACGCGGCTGGCTGGGCGGCCATCCAGAGCTGGTATGAGTCCACCATCACTTCCACACCGGCTGCCGGGGCTTGGTTCCCGATCAGTGCCCCCAGTGCCACCGCTGAGGCCCAAATCGTCGGCGGTGTTCGCGCTGACCTCTACACCGTCTCAATCTCCCTGGGGCAGGCCAAGTAATGGCGACCATTGACATCCGCGCCACGGTCACCTGCTCGCTCGGCACCCTGATCAGCGGCAGTGTCAGTGATGACTACATCCAAGGCAGCGGCCTGGTCAAAACACGTGGCAGCTGCGAACTCAAGGGCATCCTCACCCCTGCCGTGGGCACGGTGGTGACCTTCAGCTATGCCCGCAATGGCACCACCAAGAAGGTGCCACGCAAGCTGCGGGTGCTGTCCAGTTTTGCCGATCCGTTCCGCCAGATCACCAAGGTGGAGCTGGGCTGCAAGCTCACCTACATGGAGAGCGTCACACCGGCGCCCACTGTGGATGGCGAAGCGGCGGAAACCAGCGGCCGCCAGCAGCAGTGTCTGAACGGATACATCGATTATCCGGCCATTAGCCCCGTGCCGATCCCGGTGAGTGCTGCCGGCGTGATGGACACTTGCTTGACAAAGCTGGGGCTGACGGCCAGCAACAACCCCCTCACCAACCGCTTCAACGACGACACCTTTGACCTCAGCGCTGGCTACGTCAGCGTGCTGAGCGACTTGTTGCAGTCCGAGGGCTATTTCGGCTACCTCGACCAAAACGAAAAGCTGCAGATCTGCGACCTCACCAAGGAATCCGGCAAAGGGCCAGTAATCACCAGTGCCGATGTAGTGGACATCGACGCCATTGGCGTGGGCGAGTTGCCCGGCGAGGCCGTCGTGGTGCGCTACAACTCCTCCAAGCTGGTCAAGCCCATTGATCCTGAGGATGATCCTGAGAATGAGCGACTGAGCTGGGAATACGAGGAAACCGTAGGCAACCCTCAGCGGGTGGAGGTCCGCTACACGACCGCGAACGGTGAATCCAGTTCGGCCTACTACACCTACGTTCCCTATACCAAGACAACCACCCAGTACGGGATTGATCAGAGCTTTGGCAATGATGTCTGCGTAATTTTTGGCCGTGAGCGCCCCGACCTGAGCAACTCGGTGCTCAAGCGGGAGACGCTCAACCGGACGATTCTGGCCGATGCCGCGAACAACTACTGCTCGCAACTCCTAGCTGCTGGCTTCTCCCTCGATGGCAGCCTGGAGGGCACGATTCGCACGGTCGAGGAATACACCTACGACGCCAAAGGCATCTTGGTGCGTCAAATTACTAGCCAGTACCAACCCCAATTTATGTGGGCCGGTGGCCTTGGCATGGAGTTCATCTACGCAGAAGGCAGCGGCCAGGCTGCAATTTCGCTGGGCACCAGTGAGGTGCTGGTGGAGCGTGTGGTTCGGGACTATGAAACGGTCTTCAAGAAAAAGCCTCGGGTGCTCAACCTGAAGCCTGGCGAGACCTATGAGCCTGCTGTGCATACGCAGAAGCAGACGGTTTCCACCTATCGCAACTGGACACTGACACTGGGCGGACAGCAAGGCACTGCCTCTATTCGAGACATCGTTCCGTTTGAATCAGCTGCCCAGTGCAATATCTGGCTGGCTGGGTCGGCGCAACGGCTGGTGCTGGTAGATGTGCAGGTCAGCACTCAGACCAATCGTGGAGAAGCGGGTCAGGTGCGGGCACCGCAAGCGTTGCGGGTGGGCCAAGAGAACGGCACCAGCATGGAATCCACCGCTGAGCTGGCGTATGCGATGGGATCTCCCAGCTCGGAACGGTTCGTGTCGTTCTCCATGCCGTACCAGAGCGATGACACCTATTCCTCCACCGGCACAATTCAGCGCGGGGATGCGGAGGCCAAGGCCCTGCGCTACGGGCGCATCCAGAACCGCCTGCTGCTGGGTAACCGCAATGGCGTGAACCTGCAGCTGCATCCCAGCAAGCTGCCAGCCAAGCCGTTTGATCCCTTCTACCTCAGCAATGGTGCGCTGATGGTGCAGTACCGGGCCAATGGCCTGAACTGGGCCTTTTCCAGCGAGGGCATTGTCACCAGTGTGGATGCGTTGTTCTGGGGTGTGGCTGGCGGCTCAGGCACCAGTTGGGTGCCCGTAGCCCCAGGGATCACCACGTTCCCTGCGTTGCCTGCGGTGGCCGACACCACACCTGCTGCGGTGATCGGCACGGTGGCCAGTATTGGCAGCACCCCGCAGACCCAACTGGACGCTGCCTTTCCCGCTGCTGTGGCCGGTGATGGCGTGCAGGACCAGAGCACGGAGGATTATTGGGTCTATGACGGCAGCAGCTGGAGCAATGAAGGCCCCAACCCTGGCCCCAGTGCCAGCGTGGCGGCCGTGGTGCCGCCTTGGAATGAACTGGTGCCGTTTGACGGGGTGACGCGCACCACAGCGGTGGTAATGGACTACACCTATCCGCTGGGTTCGGTTGGCACTGAGGCGGTGGCCCTGGTGACCCGTACCAGCTACACCGTGGGCAGCGTGCTGGCAGCAGCGGCGGGAGCGCTGAGCCTTAGCGGCCAAGCCTCCACCGGCCGGTACGTGCGGGGCATTGCCGGAAGTGTGGGCAGCTTTGCCGTCACCGGCAGGAGTGCTGGCAACGTCCGCAGCTATGCCATCGGCACCAATGCCGGCACCTTCACCAGCACTGGCCAAGCCGCTGGGCTGGTGGTGCAGCGTCAACCGCTGGCCGCGAGTACCGGCAGCGTTGCCCTAACCGGACAAGCCGCTCAGCTGTTCAAAGGCGTCTCCTTGACTGCCAGCGCAGCTGGCTTCAGCGTTGCCGGTGCAGCTGCTGGTGGACTTCGCACGTATGTCTTGGCTGGTGGCGCTGGGTCTGTCACGACAACTGGGCAAGCGGCAACGCTCGGCCTCGTCGTGCAACCCGTTGCCACGGTGCTGACCTACACCGGCACTGGCGCAACCCGAAGCGTTACCGGCGCAGGGTTCACGCCAGGCTTTGCGCTGATCACGAGGCAAAACGCGGCCAGTTACAGCTACATCTTTGACCAGCGACGTGGTGCCACGCGCCATTGGAACTACGGCGCAACGGGTGCCCAAGCTGTCTCTAGCACCAGTCTCACCAGCTTTGACGCTGACGGCTTCTCTTTAGGCAGCGATGCAGCCTTCAACGGAAACGGACTGGCCTATGTCACGTTCCTGCTGAAAGAGGGCGGGGCCAACGCCACCAACACCAACGGAACCATCACCTCCACGGTGAACGCGTCCGATGCTGCTGGCTACAGCATGTTTACCTTCACGGGAAACGGTCTTGCTGGAGCCACCGTGGGCCATGGCCTGAGTGCCGCACCGGAGTTAGTGCTGATTCGAAATTACAGCTCAGGCTTTGAGGCTATCTTGGGCTCCTCTTATGTCGGGGCCAACAAGCGCATCAACGCCACAAGCACCGCCGTCGCCGTTGACGATGCAACTTCTTATCAAGCCTTTGGCGCCTCAACCATCACGCTGGGCACCTACTTAGGCCTGAATAACAACACCAGAAGCTACGTGGGCTACGCCTTCCGCTCCACGTCCAACGTCAAGGTGGGCCTGTTGAGCGGAGGAGGATCCGGCACGGTCACCGTGAACCTCGGCTTTAGACCATCGTTCCTGTTTGTCAAAACCTCTGCTGTGCGGATTGGCGATCACCTCTGGCATTACAAGACCTCGGCCGGTGATGGCTTCGCCAACTTCATTCGCAGCAACGACCCCAACACGGCACCAGCGGTATCCACAAGCGTTTCGTTCACCTCCACTGGGTTCACGGTGGCCGCACCGGGACCAGGCAACACAACTGATGGAGGCCAGGCTATCTATTTGGCCGTGCGATAGGGGGCAAGCTAGGAACAACGCCTGTGCCCGGTGGCCTCTTTCCAGAAGTTCAACTCCTTTGTGGAGGCGCTGGCCGAGAAGACGCACAACCTCGGCAGCGATACCCTCAAGGTGCTGCTCACCAACACCGCGCCCGTAGCGACCAATAGCGTCAAGGCAGACCTCACTGAGATCAGCGCCGGCAATGGCTACACCGCCGGCGGTAACACCGCTGCGGTTTCCAGTTCGGCGCAGACCAGCGGCACCTACAAGCTGGTGCTGGGTGACCCCACCAGTTGGACCGCCACCGGCGGCAGCATTGGCCCGTTCCGTTATGCCGTGCTCTACAACGACACCGCCACCAACAAGGAACTGATCGGCTTCTGGGATTACGGCAGCAGCATCACCCTGGCCGCTGGCGAGAGCTTTGCGGTGGATTTTGACGCCACCACCGGCGTGCTCACCATCGCCTGATCTCCATGGCCATCACCCTGACGATCAGCACCAAGGAACTGGAGCGCCAGGCCAAAGCCGTCTTTGAAGGCAAGACCTACAAGGTATTTCTGGCGCTCAATACCACCAGCCTGACGGTGGACTCCACCACGGCGGCGTGGGAAGCCGTTGAGTGCAGCGGCGGCGGCTATGCCGCTGTTACCGGCACCATCGCGGCAGGCAGCTACAACGCGGGCAATGCGCGCTATCAGATGCCCATGATCACGGCCACCTTTACCGGCAGCGGCGGCGGCATCTCCTACGACACCGTATGCCTCAAGATCGGCACTGAGCTGTATCTGCACAGCATCGCCACCGAAAGCCCTGCTGTGGTGCTCGCCGCTGGTCAGTCCAAGAGCTACACCATCACCCTGGCGCAGGACGACTGATGGCCACCTTCATCAACGTCACCAGCGGCGGAGATGAACTGCTGAATCAGGCCAAACGGCAACAGCAAGCGGCACGCTGGGCGCACGGCCAGCACAATCAGCGCCAGTCGCTGAGCAACGAGAAGACCAAGCAAGCTGCTGAAGAGCCCCAGGGCAAGGGTCTCGATCCCCTGCCTGTTCGCCGTGATCTCAGCGCTAGTGCTTCAGGCGATGCCTTCATGGCTGTGATCGTTCAGGCTTCAATCAGCAGTCAGGGCAATCGGATCTGCGATGACCTGAACGTCAGTCTCAATGGTCAGCCGCTTGGCTTTCTTGATTTCAGCCCGTCGGTTTACTGGGCAAAAGCAAAGCTCATTGGCGGCCAATATTACTTTGGCTATGCGTTCCTCAGCTCTGGCAGTGGGACCACTCGCCTATTGAACAGTCGGTTTTTCCAAGCGGCCCCACCAGCAATTCAGAGTTACCTTGGCGCACTTTCCGCTCAGACGTTGCGGCTGCCTAGTGGTCTTGTCAAGAAAAAGCCACTGTTTAATGCGATGACAATTGCGTCGGCTGCTGGCCTGTGGGATTCCGGTGGAGAGATCTATGCCGGCTTTTACTCCAAAGCCGAATACGGCCAGCTGACATGGAACGTTCCGCAGGGCGACACCAGAACCTTCAACCTTGCCTGGTGGGGGCGGACGCCAAGCTAGGCGTGACAGTCTCCTGCTCCTGCCGCTTTTGAGATCATGACCAACCAACAACTGCTCACTCAACTGAAGAATCTCACCCAAGCGGGCCGCTATTCTTACCTTCAAAAGGTGGCTAACACCAAGCTGCTGAAACAAGCACCACCCTCCTCCAAATAATGCTGCTGCCTTTCCTCACGCCGCCAGCACCGTCTACCACGCGGCGCATTGGCAACAGCCGCTGCGGCACCCTGGAGATTGAAGTGCGTGGTGGCCTGACGGTCGGCGAGAGTGCCGTGATTGCTGAGCTGCTGGCCGCTGAGCAAAGCAGCTTTGTCAAAGGCGCCCAGATCGCCGATGCCATTGCCAAAGAGGAATCCATCAGCCTCTCGGAAGCCTTTTCCATCATTGAAGGGGCCATCTCTGGCCGTGCGTTAGAGGAGCAAGCAGCGGCGATCCGCCTGCGACATGCGACCCGTATTGAAGAGGTGGCCCGCGTCTATGCCGCCGCTGGTCAGCGCAACATGGAGGCCAGCGTGACCGCCCTGGTGCGCTCCCGTCTGCAGTTGCCCCAGTTCTCCTTGGAAGACACGCGGCAGTTGGATCGGGCCCTGTTCAACGACCTCTGGCAGTTGATTGTGGACGAGCAGGCTGCCGAAGCGATGACCCCGGAAGCGGTCACGGAGGAGGAGCTGGGAAAGCCGCAGCCGGCAGCTGGGAAAAGCCGCAAACGGACTGGAACGCCATAGCGGCTGAGCTGTTCCACAGCTATGCCGGCCAGTACCAGCGCAGCAGCTTCCACCGCGAGTTACGGATGGAAGTGCTGCAGATGTGGCACCAGCTGCAACGCATCCGCCGGGATCAAGCGGCTGTTACCGAGCTGCCCGTGGCCCAGCTGGTGGCGCTGACGGCCAACATCAACCGCGACAGCAAGAAGCAACCCAAGCCCTTCGGCACTACAGACTTCTGCCTGTTCCGCCACGACGAGCCTGATCGTCAGCAGTTGAGTGCAGCGGTGGCCGCCGTGGCCCTCGACCTGCGGCATGAGGATCGCTGCCCGCCGCTGCTGTTGGCCGCTTGGCCGCAGGTGCTGGCGGCTGTCAAAGACGGCACCCGCACGCCAGAGCTGCGGGCCTTGCACTCCGACGATGAGGCGGTCTGGATCCTGGCCCCGCAGTGGGAAGGCCTCAACTGCCGAGGCGGCCTGGTGTTGGTGCGAGGGCAGATCAGCGGCACCATCACCGTGCGTGATCTAGATCGGCCTTTAATGGTCCACCGTTTGGTGCTGCCCCAGCGGCCGGGGTTCGGCTGGCTGGAAGCAGGGCTATTGCTGCTGGGGGAAAACTACAACCATGAACCTGCTGAGCCTCCGTACTGAGCTGGAAACCACCCTGGTGGATGTGCTCGGCTCGTACCTGTTGGCCAATGGCATGAGCACGCCAGCGATCAGCGTGCGGGCCGTGGGGGAAAGCCTGCCGGCAGGCACCACCGTGACCGGGCTGGAATGCGTGATCCTGCGCGAGCCTGAGCTGGTGCCAGTGCGGCAGTACCGCCAGGAGCAAGCCTTCAGCCGCTGGACGGTGTACCTCGTGGACTGGGGCGGTGATGCGGCCATGCAGGACGTGGCCGGCCGGTTGATCTGGGCCTACCCCGGCACTAATGCCGTCTCGGTCACCGTGCCCAAAGGCGTCGGGCCACGCTCTCAGATGCGCCTGGACATCCAGACCAACCCCGACAAGGTGGTGGGCTGAGCAGGGAAAGCTTGGTTATGGCCATCACACCCGCTGCCTACAACATCCGCCCCCAGCGCCGGGCTGATTTTGAGCTGGCTGTTCAATTCAAGGATTCAGGTGGCACTGGCCTCAACGTCTCGGGTTGGACGGTGTTGGCTCAGGTGTGGAACAAAGAGCGCACCACCAAGTACGGCGATTTCACGGTCACGACTGTCAATGCCAGCATCGGCAGCGTCAAGCTGACCCTGCCCTATGCCGTCACGGCCACGCTGCCCGAAGAGGCCCGGTACGACGTGATGCTGATCAATGCCACCGGCCTGCGCGAGTATTACCTAGAAGGCATCGTCCGGCCCAGCGAGGGCTACACCGCACCGAGCTAACCCATGGCCAACAGCGTTGAGGTGCTCAGCTCCGGCCAGGTGGTCGTCACCGAGGTGGCCGAGCAGGTCATTGAGATCAGGACGGCCACTACGCCGCTCACCGTGGAGGTGGCTACCGAAGGCCCGCAAGGGCCCAGTGGCTCACTGATCGCCCTAGGTGATCTCACCGACGTGCAAGACGCCGCCAGGGTCAACGGCAGCGTGCTTTGTTACGACGCCGCCACCGACACTTGGCGGGGCGATGACATCAACACCACGTTGACCTTGACGGACGGCGGCAACTTCTGAGGGCAGGAAACCTAGCCCTATAAGGAGTTCTTGCGTCCGTGGCCAACACCATCCGCATCAAGCGCCGTGCCTCCGGTGCGTCCGGTGCTCCCAGCTCGTTGGCCAATGCCGAGCTGGCTTTTAACGAAGTCAGCGACGTTCTCTACTACGGCAAAGGCACCGGTGGTGCGGGTGGCGTGGCCACCACCGTTGAGGCCATTGGTGGTGTTGGCGCTTTCGTCAGCCTCTCGGCGAACCAGACGGTCACCGGCACTAAGACCTTCACCGGCAGCCTGGCGCTCACCGGGGCCACCATCGACGGCTTCACCACCACCGGGAACGTGGTGGTCGGCGGGAACCTCACCGTCAACGGCACCACCACCACCATCAACAGCACCACGCTGGCGGTGGATGACAAGAACATCATCCTGGGCGACATTGCCACGCCCACCGATGTCACAGCAGATGGCGGTGGCTTCACGCTCAAAGGCGCCACCGATAAGACCTTCAACTGGGTCAATGCCACCGATAGCTGGACCTCCAGCGAAGACATCGACCTGGCCAGCGGCCGGGTCTACCGCGTCAACGGCACCACGGTGCTCAGCGGCAGCGCCTTGGGCACTGGTGTCACCAGCTCCAGCCTAACCAGCGTTGGCACGCTAACCAGCGGCACCTGGAACGCCTCGGCCATTGGCGTGGCCTACGGCGGCACCGGCGTGACCACGTTGACCGGGCTTGTGAAGGGCAATGGCACCAGCGCTTTCACGGCAGCAGTGGCCGGCACGGACTACCTGAGCCCCAACAGCGAGATCGACGGCGGCAGTTTCTGAGGCGAGAGGCGGCCGGCAACTTAGGCGGTCCGGCTACATAGCCACCAAGGGACTGCCATATGGCCAATCTGATCAAGTTTCGCCGAAGTGCCGTGCCTGGCAAAAGGCCGGCCGTCTCAGACATCACGCCAGGCGAGCTGGCGATCAATACCTTTGATGGAAAGGTATACACAAACAAGGATACTGGCTCTAGGTCCATTGTTGAAGTTAGCAATATCAACAGGTGGGGTGACACGTGCGTTGGTCGCGTATCTATTGGGGCTCCTGGTGACTTTGACTTTGGCATTGCAGATCCGCCGGCAAGCGAGTATCAGCTGTCGGCAGTCGCTCGGCGTGATGGGGCTAATGCAAAAGGCATGTGGCCGATCAGCATTGCTGGCAGCGCTTCTACTGCAACAACAGCCGCAGCATTGGCAACCGGCAGGACGTTTTCACTGACTGGTGATGTCACAGGGACATCAGCCGCATGGACTGGCAGTACAAACATCAGCATCGCAACAACACTAATTGCTGAGTTTTCTGCTGTTGCAATGCTGAGAGAGCGAGCGGCAATGACAAGCAATGCAGCTTTCAGCGTCGGTGCTCCAGGGCAGGTTCCGTTTGGAGTTGGACCTGTTCTCCCCCCAGGCATGGCGGTTGGCGGCATCGGACCCGACGCCTACAACCCTGTTCACCTTGCTTCTGGGAGCTTCTGCTGATGGCCCTTCTTCCGTCCACGGGGTTTCCGGCCACAGCGCCGGCTGCCCAGCCCAGCTTGCAAAAGCTGCAGCAATTTGACCCAGACACGCTGCCCATCGGCAGCCCCGGCGCTACCGGCTATGGCGGTCGCTCGGTGGTGATTCCGACCTCTGCTTCTCACATGTGATGACCATGGACTTCCGCTTCTTCAAGGCTGAGCCTGAGCCCACCGCCAACGTGCAGTGGCCGCCCAATGAGCCTGGTGTTGAACCCTTGTTCACCCTGGTGGCGCTGCAGCGTGATGCTGATCCCGACGCCAACACCCACACCGGCTTCGATTACTTCGGCGCCTATGGCGACGCGTTTGAAATCGACAACTGGGCCTCGATGCAGCCGGTGACGCCCATCGACAAGAACGACCTGCCCGACCCCGTGACCTTCTACCCCGCCCCCTTCAACGAGGCCTGATCCGATGACTGCAACCATCACCCCGTTGCTCCGCGTCAAGGAGCGCATTGTTGGCCCCTCGGGCCTCTTCAACATCGAAAACGAGTGGTACGGCTACCGCGATCAGTGGCGCTACACCGTGGGTCTGGCCGGCATGAGCGGCTTTGGCATCGGCTGCTGCCCGCCTGAGCTGCTGCCTGCGGACTTTGCTCCGCTGAGCAGTGGCACCTATGACCCCCTGCGTGAGCACGCCCACTTCGGGAATTACATCCACCTCCCGAGTGCTTCGATTGTGTGCTTCATCCCGGCGCACTACATCGAGGTGCAGGCCACGGGCAACACCAGCGCCCCGACCTTCGGCACCAAGGTGATCATCAGTGACACCCAATCTGGCAACGGGGTCCTGCCCAAGGCCTTCACCGATGGCGGGCTGAGCCTGATCGGCGTGTTTGTGGACAAGTACCAGATCTCCAACGGCAAGCCCGATGGCTCTGGCTCCCCGAACCACACCAATGGCCCTGGTGGCACCCCGCTGACCGGCGGCATTGCGGTGTCCCGGCCCCTGCATTGGCCCGTGAGCCCCACCACCAAGGACGATGGCGGTACGGACTGGAATAGCCCCTTCAGTCTGTGCAACAGCACGGCGCTGAACAGCGCTGCGGGCACCCCCGCCAACAACCTCGGCGGCGTGTGGGCCCTGGTGAAGACCCGCGGCGCGGACTTTGCTCCCTGCCCGCTGTGGATCCGCAGCCAGATCGCCTACCTGTCCCTGGCCCACGCCCAGGCCCTGCTGGATGGCGGCGGTGCCCCGATTGCTGGTGCCACCACCAAGGCGGCCTGGATGGACGTGGCGCCCTACGCACCCAAGGGCAACAACAACTACGGCTCGGACGTGAACAAGTCCAGCCTGCAGTTCGCCCGCACCGACCTGACGGGGCACAACGGCAGCGGCTACGCCGGCCGCTCGAACCGTGCCTTCACCGGCGCCGCCCGGATCAGCGGTGCTGCAGCCACTGAGCAGACCACCCACAACGGCCAGCTCAGCGGGATCGTGGACGTGAACGGCAACCAGTGGGAGTGCTCCCCTGGCCTGACCAACAGCGGCGGCGGCAACGGTGGTTTCCGCCTGTTCCCGAGCAGCGGGCTGTGGACCAACACCACAGGCAATGCCTCGATCACAGGCGCCACTGGTGTGCTGTCCCTGGCGGCTGAGAGCGCTGCGGCGGCCGACGACGGCATCTGGTTCGGCAGTGCCGGCTGGAGCTACCTGGTGGCCCACAGCGGCGGCACCTTCCACCCCTCCAGCGGGTTCTCGAATGCCACCAAGCGGGCGATGACCGAGTGCCTGATCCCACGGGAGTTGGGCACCAGCGCCAGCCAGACCAGCACCAACATCTTTGGTGGTGACGGGGTGTACCGCAGCAGCCCGAACGACCTGCTGCCGCGTGTTGGGGGCGACTGGAGCAGCACCGCCTACGCGGGGGTGTTCGTCGTCGATCTCAACGACGGTTCCAGCGCCGCGAACGACAGCCGTGGCGCTCGTGCCGTCCGCCTTCTGTCCGCGTGAGCGGACATGTGGGGGAGGCGACAGCCTCCCCTTCTCCTCCAGAAGGACTGGACAAGCGCCAGGAGCGCTACTGGCTTATCGAGAGGCGCTGCAAAGACCTCTGCCTCTACCTGGACGTCCTCACCCGGAACATGCCCAGGTACGAGAAGTACATCCTTTCGGCCAAAATGCGGGAGATCGGCTATCTCTGTCTGGAACTGGCCATTGCTGCCAACAAGAAGCAGCACAAAAAGACCGACCTCACACGCTTCAACGTGCAGCATGAGTTCCTCCGCCAGCTGCTCAACCTGGCAGTGGAAGCCAAGCACATTGATCCCAGACGCCACCGCATTGCCTGCGAGAAGCTCGACGAAGTTGGCAGACTCCTAGGCGGCTGGCTACGCTCTGAACTCAGGGCGGACTCCTGACATGCTGCCGATTGTTGGGGGCAACTGGAACAACACCGCCAACGCGGGGGTGTTCAACGTCAATCTCAACAACGATTCCAGCAACGCGAACAACAACAATGGCGCTCGTGCCGTCCGACTCCAGCGCATTCACGCCAGGTGAAGATCCTCAAGGGGAGCTTCCGTGCCGTGCTGAAGGGAGGGAGTTCGTCCTTGAGCCCTCGGGCTCTCAATAGCCGGGTCGGGTGATTCCAGTAGCTCTGCGACCGTCTCACCATGCCCCACAAACTTGGCAACCTCTGGCCCCAAATCGCCAGCTACGAGGGGCTGTTGGATGCCTGGAAGGAAGTGCGCAGCGGCAAGGGAAGCAAGAGCCTGATCCTCCGCTACGAGAGCAACCTGGCCGTCAACCTCTCCCGCCTGGAGGCCAGGCTGCTGGATGGGCGCTACAGGCCCCATGAGCACTACGAGTTCTGGATCAAAGATCCCAAGCCACGGCTGATTCAGGCGCCGTTTCTGGAGGATCGGATCGTGCAGCACGCGGTCTGCAATGCGTTGCGGGTGCCGCTGCAGCACCGGCTGATCGCACACACCTACAGCTGCCTGATTGGTCGCGGCACACACCGCTGCAGCAAGCAGTTGCACGTCTATCTGAGAGATCAACGCTGGAAGTATTACCTCGGGTTGGACATCAGCAAGTTCTTCTACAGCATCAATCACCGCTCTCTCTATGCAGAGATGTGCCGCCACATCAAATGCAAGCCCACGCTTGAGTTGCTATGGCAGTTCATCAAGGTCAATGGCGGGGACTGCGGGATCCCCATTGGTGCCAGCACCAGCCAGATCATGGCCAACATGGCACTCAACCCCCTCGATCACTTCGCCCGGCGTGAGCTGAAGCTCGGCACGTACCTGCGCTACTGCGACGACATGATCGCCCTGTTCGAGACGGCTGAGCAGGCCCATGCCGCCCACCAGGCCATGGCCGCGAAGGTGGAGGAGCTGGGCCTGAAGCTCAACAGCAAGAGCGGTGTGGGCTGGATTGCTGATGGCGTGGACTGGGTTGGCTATCGCCACTGGCGCGGGTACAAGCTGATCCGCAAGCGCTCGCTCAAGCGCCTCAAGCGCAAGGCCAGGGGCGGCTGCAGCCTGGAAACAACGATGGCCTACCTCAGCCATGCCAAAGACACCGCCAGCCTCAGACACGTCGCTGGTGTGCTGTGGCGAGCAAATCGTGAACAGAGACCAGAGATTTATCACTGGCTTCGGAAGCACCGACCGATTCTGCTCAATCGGGTCATGCAATCTGCCTGTTGAATTGCTGTGGCATAAAGGAATCACCATCCCGCCGGGGGCGCATCCTGTCCACGGCCATCAGTGCTGAATTCAACTTGGCCGACGGCTTACCCCCCACGCAACGCCAGTTCTGCTGCCTCAGCCACATGATGCGGCTGGATGTGCGCCCGGTACGTGCGAGCGTGCTGGGTTGGCGTGTGGCCCATCAGCCGTGCTGCGGTGAACACGTCCAGCCGGCTGCCACCCTCACGCCACAGACGGCCGGCGTAGGCATGCCTCAGGGCATAGGGCCGCCATGGCAGCTTGAGCTTGCGCATTTCTTTGGACAGCCACTTCGACACCGCGTCGGGCCGATCGCAGCTCCCAGGCCGCAGCCGCCGATCATGCAGCTCGAATTGCTCCACCCACTCACGAGGAACCGGAATCACGGTGCGGAACCCTGTCTTGGTGGCCTCGGCCACCTGGCAATAGTCCCGGTCAATCAGCTGGGCTCCTTCCACTTCATGCGGCCTGAGCCCGTAGGTGGCCATCATCCCGAAGTACCAGGCTGCAGGCCCTGCGCCTTCAACCCAGTCGATGATCTCCTGGTCGGTGGGCACCGTCACCAACTCTGCATGGGTGTAGGTGGGCAGCGGCACCTCTGGGAACTGCACGGCGGCCAGCCTGGCGATCTGCCGCAGCAGGTAGAACAACTCCTTGTAGCTGCAGCTGGCTCGGTCGTAGCGCCCCAGGGCCGCCGCGATTGAGTCGCTGGTGACGATTGCACCGTGCGGGATCTGCCGCAGCCTGCCCATGTAGTTGACCTCCCAGGTGGACTCCGAGGTGCGGCCCAGCACCACTCGGGCACGATGAAGACGCTTGATGGCTTCGCGCCAGGTCATGCCGCTGTCTTGTTCGTCGCTCCAGTAGCTCCACTCAAAGGTGCCGGTGGCCAGCTGCTTGTTGAGGGTCTCGAGCTGCTTCGCGGCGCTGCGGCGGTTTACTGGCGTGTCGTCCATCCGCAGGGCGATCCTGGTCTGCTGCAGGCCAGGCTGACCGTCCCGCCGAGGCACGCGGGCAAGCAGGTAGAGCCGGCCGCGCTGGGCGGTGACGCTGGACATGGGGAATACGACGCGTACGGGAAGGAACTGTGGCGGCGATGCACGAGTCGTGCATATTCAGCGACATTACAGGCCCTTGCTGTCCCTTCCTGTCCCTTGCGGTGGAACCGGTCGTCAGCCGAGATCGCTTGCGGAGCGGGCAGTTATGGCTTTGCGACAGGCTAAAACCGCCTCAAGCAAAGCCTCATCAATTTCGCGGATGTCGTACTCACTGGGCAGCACCCCATGGGCATGGCGGTGGACGACCAGCCAGCAGTTGCGCTCGGGATCCCGGCTGGTGGCGTCAAAGCTGAACGACTCTTCAGCCAGTTGGTTCACCAGTGCCATGGGCGTCTCGTCAGTCATCCGCCACACTGGGCTCAGCACCATGCGGGCCATCATGCCGACCCCTGCCAGCCGTCGCGTTGTGGCCGCCTGGACGAGAGGGCTACTGCTGGCCCTGGCCCCCGGCGCTGCAAAGGCGCAGCTGGGGCCCACGCCTGAGGCCATCAACGGGCAGCCGCGCAACTTCGGGGCCAGCTGCCCGCTGATCGTTCCAGCTACCCAGGCCGTGTTTCAACCGCTGCGGATCCAGCCGTCCGCGGTGGCTGCCAAAAACCGAGCCGGTTGCCTCTCCTCCAGCGATGCCATCTACGGGCCTGATGGCTGCCCGCTACGGTTCTGCACAAGCGGGCAGGGGGTGATCCCCCTGCCCCCGCTGGGATCACCTCAGCCACCAGCTCCGTAGGCCACCTGGCACACCGCGTTGAGCAGCTGAGCCTGATCGGAATCCGTGGGCACCTGACCATTGAGCAGACCCTGCTGGCAGTTAGCGGCCCCCAGCAGCAGCGTGCCATTCACGTTGTAGTTGAAGCTCACGCCGTAGGTACCCACCGATTCCACCGAGCCGTAGTTGAGCTCATAGCTGGTCTGGGGCACCACGATCACCGGAGACTGCTGCACGGAGGCCGCATTCACAAGACTGGTGATAGCAGCGCCGGTCGCCAGGCCAGCCACACCCCAGGCTGCCGCGTTGGCACCCCACCAGCCCCAGCCACCCCAGCCGTTGTACCAACCCGCATTCCAGGGGCGGTTGTTCCAATAGCCGCCGTTGCGCCAGTTGTTGTTCCAGCCGTTGTAATTGCGGTTGTAGTAGTTGTTGTGAACGTTGATGGTGTCGTTGTTGAAGTCGTTATTGCCGCGCCAGGCAGGGCGCGCGCCCTCGCCATACATGGGGTGATAGCCGCTGTAGCCACCGCGCCAGGCGTTGCCACCGCCACCGCCCCAGTGGTATCCACCGCCGCCGCCACCCCAGTGACCGCCACCACCACCACCGCCGCCGCCGCCGCCGCCGCCGCCGCCGCCG
>CALJTZ010000424.1 GCA_937975655.1 uncultured Synechococcus sp.
CGACGTTCGCCTGAACTTCGACACCAGCTTCACCGGTAAGGACCTGCTGCGCACCCAGCTGCGCGCCGGTAACTTCAACGACTCGGCCTTCGGTGCTGATCCCACCAAGCTCTCCAAGCTGGATGCCGGCTTTGAAGAAAGCTGCGGCACCGGCGCCGACTGCGGCGACGTGGTGGCGATCAACCGCCTCTACTACAAGTTCCCGGTGGGCAGCAACTTCACCGTGGTCGCTGGCCCTCGCCTGCGTCAGGATGAAATGCTCGCCGTTTGGCCTTCGGTCTACTCCGGCGACAAGATCCTGAAGCTGTTCCAGTTCGCTGGTGCTCCCGGTGCTAACAGCCAGGTGCTGGGTGCCGGTGCCGGTGCTTACTGGAAGGAGAACAAGAAGGGTGGCTGGAGCTTCTCGCTGGGCTATGTGGCCGGTGAGGGTGACCAAGGCAATCCTTCCAAGGGCGGCATCGCCAACGGCTACTCCAAGGCCTCCGGCTCGGTTCAGCTGGCGTACACCGGCACGAACTGGAACCTCAGCGGTCTGTACACCTACAACAACCGCGGTGTGAGCGTCGGCGCCACTCCGTTGGCCTCCGGTGCCTTCTCCAGCGGCTACAGCGGCACTAATTCCTTCGGTCTGGCCGGTTACTGGCAGCCGCTGCAGAGCGGCTGGATGCCTTCGGTCAGCGCCGGCTGGGGCATCAACGTGTCCAACAACATCGGTGGTACCAAGTTTGATAACACCGACATCAGCCTCACCAGCCAGTCCTGGATGGTGGGTCTGAACTGGAAGGATGCCTTCGTCAAGGGCAACGTGCTCGGTATGGCCGTGGGTCAGCCCACCTTCGTCACCAACAACTCTGACGACGTCAACACCTACGACGGCAACTACGCCTGGGAGTGGTTCTACAAGTTCCAGGTCACCGACAACATCGCTGTCACCCCGGCGATCTTCTACCTGTCCCGTCCCCAGGGTCAGGCCACTGGCAACAGCAGCAGCTTCGACAGCTTCGGCTACCTGATCCAGACCACCTTCAAGTTCTGATCCGCTCGCGGTTCAGCTACTCCTCACGCGCACCTCGCGCTCACTCACACACCAAAAAACTCCAGGCCTCCCGGAAACGGGGGGCTTTTTTCATGGTCGGGGCGGGTGGTGCGTCTTGGATGATGGAGGGGCTTCCGTTGTTGTCCGCGCCTCGCGATGCCCCAGTCCCCCAGGGATCCCTATCAGGTGCTGGGGGTGCCCATCAAGGCCACGGTTGCCGAGATCAAGGCGGCCTACCGGGCGCTGGTGAAGCAGCACCACCCCGATGCGGGCGGTGATCAGCATCGGATCCTGGAGCTCAATGCCGCCTGGGAGGTGCTGGGGGATGCGCAGCGCCGGGCGGAGCACGATCGCCGGCACCCGGCGAGCCCTGCCGCCGCACCTGTGCGTGCAGCGGACGTGGGTCGGGCAGCACGGCGGGCCACGGCGCAGGCTTCCGCCGTGGATGCCCAGTTGTTGACCTGGCTTCAGCAGGTGTATGGGCCCATTGATCGGCTGCTGGGCCAGGTGATCAATCCCTTCGCCGGGCAGCTCAGGGATCTCTCCGCCGATCCCTATGACGATGCCCTGATGGAGACGTTCTGCCAGTTTCTGGAACAGAGCCAGGCCAAGCTACTCAAGGTGGAGACGCTCTACCGCTCCATGGCGGCGCCCCGATCGGCCCAGGGTTTCAGCCTCAGCCTGTATCACTGTCTGAGCCAGGTGCAGGACGCCCTCGCGGAACTCGAGCGCTACACCATGGGCTATGTGGACAGCTACCTGCGCGATGGGCGCGAGATGCTGCGGGAGGCCAAACAGCGCCGCTCACGGCTGCATGAGGAGCGGCGACGGCTGGAGATCTGAGGCGGCCCCCCGAATTCAGAACGCCTCGAGTTGATCCAGGCGCAACCACACATCTGGCACCGGGCGGCGGTAGCGCAGCTGGGCATAGTCGCCCTTCACAGCCAGCACCTCGGCGGGCCCCTCGAAGAGATAGCCCGGGGCGGCCGGATCGCTGGCGCGGGCTTCCAGGCTGGTGCTGTAGGCGCTGCGGTTCACCTTCACCAGGCTGCCTTTCTTGATCGGAGCCACCGGCGCAGTGGTCGTCGGTGTGTCAGCCATGGCGAGTGCGAGCAGCAGGGTCAGGCTAAAACGTCTTCAGTTCAGATTTGGCGTGTGTCCCAAAGCCTGGCCCTGCTGCTGGTGATGTTCGGAGGGCTGTTGCTGCTGGCGATGTTCCTCGATGATCTGGCGTCTGAGATCAAAGTGCCGGGCATCCTGCTGGTGCTGGTTCTCGGTCTGTTGATCGACAACGACCTGAGCCCCGGTGCCACCGCCTCCGCTCCCCTGCTCAGTTTTGCGGCGGCCGATCAACTGGCCCAGTTGTCCCTGGCTCTGGTGCTGTTCTTCGGCGGCCTTCACGGCGAACTGGACGCAGATGAAACCGGTGTTGGGCCCTTCCCTGCGGCTGGCGCTGCTGGGTTCTCTGCTCACGGCCGGCTGCCTCAGCCTGGTGGTGATGGGCTTCCAGAGCCTGCCCGCCACGGCGGTGGATGTGAACGTGCCGGTGGCTCTGTTTGTGGGGGCGATGTTCTGCAGCACCGATGCCTCGGCCGTGCTCAGCCTGTTGCGTCCCCTCGAGGGACGCCTGCCCAAGCGGCTGATCGACCTGCTCGAGTGTGAGTCGGGCCTCAACGACCCCATCGCCGTGGTGCTGGCGGGCTTGGCCCTCGCCATTGCCGGCGGCGGTGAAGCCCAGGTGGAGCTCGTGGTGGTGGCGGTGGTGCGGGAGTTTCTGCTGGGGGCGTTGCTGGGCTGGTTGGGGGGCAAGGCCGCTGCTGTGTTGCTCTGCCGGCGCAAAGCGTCCAGCTACGGAAGCCTGGTGATCGTGTTGAGCATGGCCCTGCTGATGCTGA
The DNA here is from genome assembly GCA_937975655.1 of uncultured Synechococcus sp. GTDB lineage: Bacteria > Cyanobacteriota > Cyanobacteriia > PCC-6307 > Cyanobiaceae > Vulcanococcus. The sequence goes on from CALJTZ010000424.1 coordinate 2,932, forward strand.
TCGTTGGGGGCTCAGCTCTGGTGGGAGCCAGTGGGCTGCTAGCGGCCTACGTGATGGGTGTGGTGCTGGGCAATAGCCCCGAAGTGAACCGCGGGGCCCTGGAAGACAGCCATTCGGGCTTTGCCAAGTTGGCGGAATTGGCCCTGTTTCTCTGCCTGGGCCTGGTGGTGATGCCCTCCGATGTGGCCCTCTCCTTCAAGTACGCGCTGGTGCTGTTCGTGGCGGTGCTGCTGGTGCGCTGGCTGGTGGTGTCGCTGTTGTTGGTGCGCAGCGGCTTCCGGCGCCGTGAGCGCACCTTCACCGCGATGGCGGGGTTGCGGGGTGCTGTTCCGATTGCCATTGCGATTCAGGCGGCATCCAGCACGGTTCCCTGGGGCCGAGACATGCCTGCCTTTGCTCTGGCGGTGGTGTTACTGGGCCTTGTACTGCAGGGTTTTGCATTGGTGCCCCTGGCCCAGCGGCTGGGCCTGGTGGGAGCCCCTGAGCCGGAACTCCCTTCTTAGCCTGATCAACAAAGCGATGGACTGAGGGGCGACATGCAGATTCTGCTGCTGGGTTGCAGTGGTTTTGTCGGCCGGGAGCTGGTGCCCCTGCTGTTGCAGCAGGGGCACAGCCTCACCTTGATCAGTCGTTCGGCCCGGCCCCTGGCGGGCCTCCAGCACCCCAAACTCCAGCGCATCGCAGCGGATCCATCCCAGCCAGCCAGCTGGCAGCGGCCTGATCTGCAGGGTGCCCTGCAGGCCTCCGAGGCGGTGGTGAATCTGGCTGGGGAGCCCATCGCCGAGAAGCGCTGGACCGCCGAGCATCGCCAGCTGCTGTTCGACAGCCGCATCCACACCACCCGTGCGCTCGTGCAGGCCATGGCGGCCTTGCCCGAGGGGCAGCGCCCCCAGGTGCTGATTACGGGCTCGGCCATCGGCTACTACGGCACGAGTTCGGCTGCACGCTTTGAGGAATCCAGCCCGGCTGGGGGCGATGTGCTGGGCCAGCTGTGCAGTGCCTGGGAGGCAGCGGGCCAGCAGGCCAGTGGCCTGTGCCGGGTGGTGACGCTGCGGATCGGCATCGTGTTGGCGGCCGATGGGGGTGCACTAGGCAAGATGCTGCCCGTGTTCCGCCTCGGTTTTGGTGGCCCGATCGGCACCGGGCAGCAGTGGATGAGCTGGATCTCCCGCCGTGATCTCTGTGGCTTGATTGCCGCGGCCTTGGAGGATGTCTCCTACAGCGGGGTGTACAACGCCGTGGCTCCCAACCCCTGCTCCATGGCCCAGTTCGCCGCCGCCCTTGGCCGCTGCCTGGGGCGGCCCAGCCTGCTGCCGGTACCGGCAGCGATCCTTCAGTTGCTCCTGGGGGATGGCGCCAAGGTGGTGCTGGAGGGCCAGCAGGTGCTGCCAGTGCGGCTGCAGCAGCAGGGTTTTGACTTCTGCGATCCGGAGCTCACTGGGGCGCTCGCCGTTGCCACCAGCCCAGAATCCAGCCCAACACGCCGCTGAGGATGGCGGCCCCCATCAGCAGGCCGATGGCGGGCGTGAACAGGGGCTCCCACAGGCTCTGAAACAGGTTCAGCGGGGCCTCGATGTGGCGGCTGTGGCAGAGCACGGCAATGCCGAACCAGATCGCTCCCGCGATCACCACGAACACATCGATCACCAGCAGGGTGTCGATCCAGCCCTTGAGGCGCTGGCCGATCGAGAGCTCTGCCGGTTTCGAGGGCTCAGTCATGGCGGTGGTGGCGCAGGCAGGCCGCAATGTCGTTGGCCATCCTGGCGGCACCGCCCCCGCTGCCGATGCGCTCGAGTCCGTTCTGTGCCAGCTCTTGGTGCCAGCGCGGTTCCGCACCCAGGCGCTCGAGCAGCTGGGCGCAGAGGGCTGCGGTGTCGCGCAACTGGGCTTCGCTGCCACTGGCCCCATCGGCGCAGAACAGCGAGGGGCCCAGCAGGCGCCGTTGCGCTTCGGCAAAGTTGGGTGTGAACTGGGGGCCGCCCCCCGCTAGCTGCACCACGGGTTTGGCCAGCCCCACGCTCTGTTCGGCGGCGGTGCCGGTCATGGAGAGCAGCAGATCGCACTGCTGCACCACCGCCGGGAATCGGCCCCATTCCAGCTGCAGCTGCAGCGGGCCGCGCCTCAGGCTGCAGCGCTCCTCGCCCTCCAGGTTCAGCCCCCAGCCCAGACGGCTCGCCAGCGGTGCCACTTCTTGGGGGGTGAGCTTGCCCACCAGGGCGGCATGCAGCCCCAGGCGGGAGGGCTCCCGTAGCTCGGCCGGCAACCGTTCCAGCACCTGCAGCATCAGTTCCAGGTTGTGGAGGGCTTCCGGCAGTCGGCTACCCGGCAGCAGGCCCAGCCGCTGGCGTGGGGCTCCCCCCAGGGGGTCAGCGGCGGCCAGGGCACCATCAAAGAAGGGGTTGCCGAGGAAGGTCACCGGCCTGCGCAGCTGCACGCTGAGGTCGGCGGCGGTGAGGGCATCGCGGCTGTAGACCCGCAGAAACCGCTGGCTCTGCAGACACTCGCCGCAGGGCCAGGGCAGCCGCAGCCGCCCCTCGTAATGGCTGGAGTAGGCCACCAGGTAGGTGACGGTGGGCCGCCGGGTGATCCAGGCCGCCAGCACGGGAATCACATCCCCCACCACCAGGATCAGGTCGTAGCGGTGGGCCAGGCGCAGCAGCAGCAGTAGGCGCCGCAGCAGGTACGCCACCTGGCCCTGCAGCACTTCCGTGAGCCGGCCCACCAGGCTGGTGTAACCCAGGCCGCCGGTGCTGTATTCCCGGGTGCGGCCCAGCCGGCTGAGGCCCGCCTGTTCATAGGCGCGGCCATGGCCCACCAGGGGGAGTGCCTCCACCCGGTGCCCCAGCTGCTGCAGTTGCCGGCCGATCAGGGCTCCACTCAGATCCTCGCCATGCCCATTGCTGAGCAGCAGGATGCGCTGGCCGCTGCCGGTTTGGCTCACCCCTGCAGCCAAGCTTTCACCTTCAGCAGAGCCTGCCAGTCCGGGCGCCGCACCAGGCCGTCCTCGAGGGAGTCGTCGAGTTCCGCGGCCAGTTCCGGGGCCATCACCCGCAGGCGTTGCACCAACTCGATGTGCTCCCGTACGCCTTTGGCATTGGTTTCCAGCATCGCCAGGCTGAGGTTGATGCGGGCCTGGGGATCCTGGGGGTTGAGCTTCACGGCCATGCGGGCCGAGCGCAGGCCGGCTTGGGGCTGGTTGTCCAGCAGCTGCAGCCAGGCCAGGCAGGTCCACCCGGCGGAGAGGCGCGGTTCCTGCTGGGTGATGGCGATGAAATCGTCGATCACCTCATCCACCGGCGCACCTTGCTGGTAGCGGCCAATGGCCTGCTCAAACAGCGAGGCGCCCGTGCTGGCGGCGTTGGTGGCGGCGTCTGAGGCGGTCATGGCGTGGCTGCAGGCCTGGTCGTGCCCTCAGATTGCCACCCGGGCGGTTCCTGCCGGCCTCACACGGCAAAGGAGCTGCCGCAGCCGCAGGTCTGGGAGGCGTTGGGGTTGGTGAAGTTGAAGCCGCCGCCGATCAGGGCACTGGAGAAGTCCAGCTGCATTCCATAGATGTAGAGCAGGCTCTTGGGGTCGCTCACCACCGTGAAGCTGGGGGCGCCAGAGGGCTCGTACACGTACTGCTCGTCATCGGCACGGACTTCGGACGCATCGATGAAATCCATCGTGTAGCTCATGCCGCTGCAGCCGCCCGAGCGCACACCTACCCGCAGCACCTTGGTGTCGCCCTGCTGGGTCATCAGCGCCGCCAGCTGCTTCATGGCGGGCTCCGTGATCAGGATGCCCTTGCCGTCCACGCCGGTGTGGGTGGCAAGGGCCTGGGGGGCCTCAGGGCTGGCGATGTCGCTGGTCATCTCGGCCTTCACGCCTGTTGGGCCCACTCTATGGACGCTGCTCGGCCCCTGCCTGGCCGTGCGTCTCCATAGAGTCGTGGCCACCTAGGGAGTTACAGGGTGCGCGTCGCCATCGTTGGTTCGGGGCTGGCCGGGTTGGCGGCGGCGGTGGATCTCGTGGATGCCGGCCACCAGGTGGACCTCTATGAGGCCCGGCCCTTCATGGGCGGCAAGGTGGGCAGCTGGGTGGATGAGGGCGGCAACCACATTGAGATGGGGCTGCATGTGTTCTTCTTCAACTACGCCAACCTGTTCGCCCTGCTGCGCAAGGTGGGGGCCTTCGACAACCTTCTGCCCAAGGACCACACCCACCTGTTCGTGAACAGCGGCGGTGATCTGCGGGAGTTGGATTTCCGCTTCGCCCTCGGCGCGCCCTTCAACGGCTTGAAGGCCTTCTTCACCACGCCCCAGCTCGACTGGGTCGACAAGCTGCGCAATGCCCTGGCCCTGGGCACAAGCCCGATCGTGCGGGGCCTGATCGACTACGAGGGCGCCATGAAGGTGATCCGCGAGCTCGATCGCATCAGCTTCCAGGACTGGTTCCTGGGCCATGGCGGCAGCCTGCAGAGCATTCAGCGGATGTGGAATCCGATCGCCTATGCCCTGGGCTTCATTGATTGCGAGGCGATCTCGGCCCGCTGCATGCTCACCATCTTCATGATGTTTGCGTCCAAAACCGAGGCCTCCAAGCTCAACCTGCTCAAGGGCTCGCCCCACCGCTGGCTCACCGGTCCGATCCTCGACTACGTCACCGCCCGGGGCGGCCAGCTGCACCTGCGCCACCGCGTCACCGAGATTCACTACGAGGAACCGGCCACTGGCGCCGGCAATCCCGAACCCCGCGTCACCGGCCTCACCCTCGGCACCCCCGAGGGGGATCGGCGGGTGGAGGCCGATGCTTATTTGGCCGCCTGCGATGTGCCAGGCATTCAGCGCATGATCCCCGAGGCGTGGCGCCGCCACAGCCTGTTCGACAACATTTACAAGCTCGAAGCGGTGCCGGTGGCCACCGTGCAGCTCCGCTACGACGGCTGGGTGACGGAACTGGGGGATTCCCCCCAGGCCCAGGCGGCCCGCGGCGACCTGAGCCGCCCCGCCGGCCTCGACAACCTGCTCTACACCGCGGACGCCGACTTCAGCTGCTTCGCCGATCTGGCCCTGGCCAGCCCTGAGGACTACCGCAAGGAGGGCCTTGGCTCCCTGCTGCAGTGCGTGCTCACCCCCGGAGATCCCTGGATCCCCCAGAAAACCGAGGACATCGTGGCCGCCACCGATGCCCAGGTGCGGCGGCTGTTCCCCTCCGCCGCCGGCCTCAACCTGGTGTGGAGCAACGTGGTGAAGCTGGCCCAGTCGCTCTATCGCGAAGCCCCGGGCATGGAGCCGTACCGGCCGGACCAGCGCACACCGGTGCCCAATTTCTTTTTGGCCGGTAGTTACACCAAGCAGGACTACATCGATTCGATGGAAGGCGCCACCATGAGCGGAAGGCTGGCCGCTGCGGCGATCCTTGGCCGCCAGGCCGAGCTCGCCAGCAATGCGGCCACTGGTCACTGAAGGAGCGATTCATGGGCCGTTGGCTCGAGCACAGCGTGATCACCGAGATCCAGGCCCCAGCTGAGCGGGTGTGGACGGTGTGGAGTGATCTGGAGGCGATGCCCCGCTGGATGCAGTGGATCGAGTCGGTGAAGGTGGCCCCCAACGATCCCGACCTCACCGATTGGACCCTCGCGGCCCAGGGCTTTCGCTTCCACTGGAAGGCGCGCATCACCCAGCGGGTGGAGGCCCAGCAGTTGCACTGGGAATCGGTGGGGGGGCTGCCCACGAAGGGGGCCGTGCGCTTCTACCCCCAGGGCGAGGGGCTCACGGCCGTGAAGCTCACCGTGAGTTATGAGCTGCCAGGGGTGTTGGCGCCCTTGATGGAACCCACCATCCTGGGGGGGATCGTGACCAAGGAACTCCAGGCCAACCTTGATCGTTTCCGGGATCTGGTGCAAAGCGGCTATGGCCAGGGCTAGATCAGCCCTACTGGCGCTGGCCGCCAGCACCCTGGCTACCAGCTGTGCCGGCCCGTCGGAGGACGGGGCCACCGTGTTGCCACCCTCGGCTCCGCTGGCCCGATCGGGAGCGACCCCGGCGGCAATCCAGCCGGTGCCCACGGCTGGCTTCACGCCCCTGCCGACGCCTCAGCAGGTGGTGGCCCCCCTGGTCACCGGGCGGCCCGATCCCTTTGCTCCGCTGGCGTCAGTGCCCCAGGCCGCGGCGGCGGGGACTCCGGCGGCGGCAGATCTGCCGGAGGGGCTGCGGTTCACCGGTGTGATCCGCTCGGGCGGCCATGCCCAGGCGCTGATTCAGCTCAAGGACCAAAGCGGCCCCGTGTGCGTGGGGCCGCGGGGCTATTGCCCTGGAGCCGGCCTGCCCGCCCTGTTGCCGCCGGGCTGGAGTGTCACTGGCATCGATGTGCAGAACGGCCGCCTGGCCCTCAGGCAGGGGAGTCAGCGGCGGATTCTGAGCCTGTGAACAGCCCGCTGCACGCGGCCACCAGCCCGTCGAGGTCGTAGGGGTTGGCCTCGGCATCGAGGCGTCCCAGCACCTCACGGCAGGCCTGGCTGGTCTGCGGGCCGATGGACACCACCGCAACCCCCTGAAGCCGCTCCCGCCACTCCGATCCGAATTGCCGCTCCAGCAGCAGGGCCGTGTGGCGTGCGGTCTTGCCGCTGCTGAAGGTGATCGCATCCACCCCGCCCGCCGCCAGGGCGGCGGCCGCCGCCTCGGGCAACGCCGCCGGGCAGCGGGATTCGTAGGCCGCCACCTCCACCACCCGCGCGCCGGCCTCGCCAAAGGCCTCCGCCAGCAGGGTGCGCCCGCCGCTCTGCACCCGGGGCAGCAGCAGCCGGAGGCCCCAGCCCGACACCGGGAAGTGTTCGATCAGGCTGTCGGCCACGAAATCGGGTGGCACGAAATCCGCCGGTGCCCCCAGGGCCTCCAGCCGGTTGGCGGTCTTGCGGCCCACGGCGGCGATCTTCAACGAGGCGGGCCGGCGGGCCAGGCAGCGGCCCTGCCGCTGCAGCCGCTCTTCCACCGCATCCACCCCGTTGCTGCTGGACACCACCAGCCAGTGGAACTCCTCCAGTTCCGCCAGGGCGTCGTCGAGGGGGCCCCATTCATCGGGTGGTCCAATCACCAGGGCCGGCAGGTCGAGCACCGTGGCGCCCGCCTGCTCAAACAGGCGCCTGGCCTCCCCGAGCTGCTGTTCGGCGCGGGTCACCGCAATGGTGCGCCCCTTGAGGGGGAGCAGCGCAGGGCTGGGCATTCAGGCGGCCTCCAGCTTCACCAGCGCGCCGGCCTGCTGCCGCAGGTGGCTGGCCTCGCTGTCGCGTCCCTGCTCCTGCAGCAGGCCGATGGCCTGGCGGAAGCTGTTGCGGGAACCCTCGATGTCGCCGCCCAGCAGCAAGGCCACCGCCAGGTTCTGGTGGGTCTCGGCATGGCCGGGGCTCAGCCTGCGGGCCTCGCGGTAGGCCTCGAGGGCTCCGCCAATGTCACCCTGCCGGCGGCGGATCAGACCCAGGTTGTACCAGCCCAGGCCCACTTCGGGGGCGATGGCCGTGGCCCTGCGGCAGAGCTCTTCCGCCTCCGGCAGGTTCCCCTGCTGGAGCAGCAGGGCTGCCAGGTTTAGCCGGGCCGCCAGGTTCAGCCGTGGCGCCATCGGCACGGCCAGCGCTTCGCGGTAGCGGCTCACGGCGGCCGCCGGATCATCACTGGCCTCGGCCATGGCCAGATGCAGCAGCAGCTCGTAGCGCTCGGGATGGGCCGCGGCAGGGCAGTGCTTCAGGCCTAGCTGCAGCAGCTCCAGGCCGCGCGACCTGTTGCCTTCAGCTACCTCCAGGCTGCCCAGCTTGGCGCAGGCGTAGGCATCGTTCGGGCGCTCTTGCAGCTCGGCCTCCATGGCCTCCCGCAGCCGCTGCGCCTTGTGGCCCTGGGCCAGAAGCTCCGGCCGGTATCCGTCGTGGATCAGGGCCGGCTCCGGACAGTCGGCAATGCGCCAGTGGGGTTCGTGCTGCAGTAGCTCCGCCACGCTGTCGTCCACCATCGCGTGGTAGGCCCGGCTCCAGCGGATGGCTGGATGGCGGCGGAATAGCCGGCTCACGTTGGAATACGGCGATTGCACGGCCCCCTGCTCATGGCGCAGCAGGTTGATCACCAGCACGTCCGGTTGTGCCATCAGGGCCCGCAGCGGTTGCCAGGCCTGCGGCAGCAGCTGTTCATCGGCATCCAGCACCAGCACCCAGTCGCCCTTGAGCCACGTGAGCGCCTGGTTTCGGGCCGGGGCGAAGTCGCCGGGCCAGGGGATCCGGTGCACCTGGGCGCCCTGGGCCTCGGCGATCGCCACCGTGTTGTCCACCGAGCCGGTGTCCACCACCACCATTTCGTCGACGAAGCCACGCACCGACGCCAGACAGGCCTCAAGCCGCTGGGCTTCGTCGCGCACGATCATCGACAGGCTGAGCATGGCGGTGAACCCTCGATCAGGCCTGAGGCTACGGGGAGCGTTGGCGGGCTCAGTCGGTGAAGCCCCCCTCCAGGGCTGCGGCCTCCAGGCCCAGTTGCTCCAGCAGCAGCGCCTGGGCTAAGGGCATCTGGCCGGGGCTGTAGCCGGCGGGGATCGCCGCCGGCAGCAGGGGTTGGAGCTGCTGCCACACGTAGGGGCTGCCGTACACCGTCAGCCCCGCTAGGCGGCCCGCAGCCAGCAGCTGCTGTACCACCGCCGGCCAAGGCTCGTCGCCGCCGGCGCTGCCCCGGAAGGGGTTGCCCCGCACGAACAGCTGCAGCAACACAGGCCCCTGGGGCAGGCGATCCAGGGCCAGGGGTGCCAGGGCATCGCCGCTCCAGGGGCTGGGGCTGCGGCCATCGATTAGGCAGGCCTCGTAGCCCGCTGCCGCCGGTCGCAACAGGGCCGGGGCCATGGCAGGCAGCTGCGGACAGTTCAGCTGGGTATCGAGGCGGATCAGATTCACGCCGCAGCCGCTGGTTGGTAGCGCTCCGCCGGCTCCCGGCTGCCGCTGGTGCTCCAGGCTGAGCACCACCAACTCCCGAGCCAGCTGCTGCTCCTCGGTGCTCACCAGCCCTTCCAGGGCCTCTTGGACGCTGGCTGGTGCGCTGTGGTGGGTGCGGGCCAGGGCCTGCTGGCGACGCTCCAGGCTCTCGTTCAGCCGTTGGCGGGAGATGCGCCCCGCCTCGATGGCCTCTACCAGGCCATCGATCGCGGCATCCGCATCGGCGGGCATCAGGATCAGGTCGGCCCCTGCCGTGAAGGCCAGCACAGCCGCGTCCGCCGGTCCGTGGTGGCGGGTGATCGCCTCCATCACCAGGGCGTCCGTCACCACCAGGCCGCTGAAGCCCAGGTGGCGGCGCAGCAGTTGATCCAGTACCGGCGCCGACAGGGTGGCCGGCTGTTCGGTATCCAGGGCCGGCAGCTGCAGGTGGGCGGTCATCACCGAGGCCACGCCCGCGGCGATGGCCTGGCGGAAGGGGGGCAGTTCCACGGCCTCCAGCCGTTCACGGCTGTGGGGCAGAACGGGCAATTCCAGGTGGGAGTCGCTGCTGGTGTCGCCATGGCCCGGGAAGTGTTTGGCACAGGCCAGCACCCCCTCGGCCTGGCAGCCCCGCACAAAGGCGGCGGCCAGGGCCCCGGCGCAGGCGGGATCTTCGCCCCAGGCCCGCACATTGATCACCGGGTTGGCGGGGTTGTTGTTCACGTCACACACGGGCCCCAGCACCCAGTTGAGCCCCAGCCGCCTGGCCTGACGGCCGGTGCACTGGCCGTATTGGCGGGCCAGCTGCACGGCCCGCTCTGGATCGCGCCCATGCAGGCGGCCCACGGCCAGGGGCGGCACCAGCCAGCTGGCGCCCTCAAAGCGCTGGCCCACCCCCTCTTCCACGTCGGCGCAGATCAGCAGGGGCTGCTGCGCCCAGCTCTGCAGGGCATCGGTGCGCAGCCGCAGCTCGGCGGCACTGCCCCCCAGCAGGATCACCCCGCCCACGCCATCGGCCAGCAGCCGCTGCAGCTGGGCATTGGTGAGTTCCCAGCGCGGATATCGGCGCTGGCCATCACTCCAGTGGCCACTGCCGCGCACCACCAGCAGGCTGGCCACCTGGCGCCGCAGGTCGGCCCTGGAGAGCTCAGTCGGCATCGGCCCCTTCAAGGACATCGCTGCCCTCCGGGATCTCGCCCCGTTCCTGTCGCTGTTCCTCCAGGCGGTTCAGCAGCCCCAGCACCGTGGTGCCCTTCTCGATGCCGCGGTCGAGATGGAAGATCACCTCGGGGGTGCGGCGCATGTTCAGGCGCCGACTCAGCTCGCCCTTCACGTAGTTCGAGGCCGAGCGCAGCCCTGCCAGGGCCTGCTGCTGGTCGTCGGGGCTGCCGTAGATGCTCACGTAGATCTTGCAGTGCTGCAGATCCCCGGCCACCTCCACGTTGGTGACGCTCACCATGCCGAGGCTGACGCGTTCATCTTTGATGCCGTTCACCAGCAGCTCGCTCACTTCGCGGCGAATCAGGGCTGCCACCCGCTCGACGCGCCTGCCCTGTGCCATCTCTATGCGATCGGTGCTGGGCTCACCATGGCACGCAGGATCAGCCCCATGCTCAGCATGCCGCTCACCAGGGCTCCGATCAGGGCCACGGCGGTCACCGGGTTGCTGCGGCGCTGGGCCAGGGGCTCCACCACCGAGTTGAGCACGCCCAGTCCGAAGGCGATCAGGTAACGCGGATAGCGCGTCACGTTCACGAAGAAGTCCCGCATGGGGCGAGCGGCGTTGGTCGGAAGGTGCTGGCTACTCTGCCGCCAAAGGCTCTGCCCTGCCGATGCTGGCGCTCCATCAGTTCCGCCACTCCGCCTTCTGCGAGAAGGTCCGCCTGGTGCTGGCGGTGAAACAGCTCGCCTATGAGGTGGTGGAGGTGACTCCGGGGCTGGGGCAACTGGAACTGTTCCGGCTTTCCGGCCAGCGCCAGGTGCCCGTGCTGGTGGATGGCGCGGAGGTGATCGCCGACTCCACGGCCATTGCGGCTTACCTGGAGGCCAAGGTGCCGGACCCCGCACTGCTGCCGGCGGACCCAGGCCAGCGGGCCCAAGTGCTGCTGCTGGAGGACTGGGCGGATACGGCCCTGGCCGCCGGAGCGCGTCTGGCGCTGGTGCAGGCCGCGGCCGCCGATGCGGTGTTGCGGGGAGCCCTGTTGCCGCAGGCCACCCCCACGGCCCTGCGCTCCCTCGTGGATGCCCTGCCCAGCGGGCTGCTCTCGGGAGTGAGCCAGGTGATCGACCATGGCGGCCTGCAGCAGCTGCGCCGCAACCTCGAGCAGCTCACCGCGCTGGTGGGGAGCCGTGGCTACCTGGTGGGTGAGCGCCTCAGCCTGGCGGACCTGGCGGTGGTGGCCCAGCTGTCGTTGCTGCAGTTCCCGGCATCGGCAGGGGCGCCCCTGGCGGGACGCGGCGTGGCCGGCATCGCCGACGACCCCCAGTTGACGCCGCTCTTCGCCTGGCGCGACCGCATCGCCGCGGAGGCCGGGCGGGGCTAGTTGGCCAGGCGCTCCAGGCTCAGGGTGCCCTGCCAGCTGCGGCGACTTCTGGCCTGCAGACCCTCGGCCGGGGAGCCATAGCTGCCCTGCCACTGCTCGGCGGCGATGTGCCCGGGGTTCAGCTGGCGATAGCGGCTCAGGGTTTCCACCCGGCTCACCCTGGGGTCCCCCGGGCCATGCAACACCTGCACGGCCAACTCATCGGCCAAATAGGTGTCGCCGCTGGTGGCGCTGGTGCGCCGGCCCACCACCGTGGATTCCAGCTGCTGATCCCCGGCCAGCAGGGCCAGCTGTCGATTGGGATTCAGCGGGTCGTTCTGCACGCTCATCAGCTGATTCCCCAGCAGGGCCCGGCCGATGGCGCTGGCATTGAAGGCGCGCCTGGGCGATGCCGCGCGCAAGGTGCCGCCAAAACCGCCGACGCGCTTGGCGCTTGCGGCGTCTAGCACGATCAACAGCTTGGGCAGCAGCAGCAGGCCAAAGATGCCGACGGCCAGACCGACAGCCTTCGAGGTGGCGTCTGGCGGAAAGACCGGGAAGGGCCAGAACGGATCGGGGAAATAATCGGGGCCGGGGGCGAAATAGGGCGCGGCGATGGATGCCAGAATGAACGCGAGCCAGAACACCGGCGCGATATAGGCGAAGATGCCTTGCATAAACACAAAGCGGCTCCATGCCAGCAGGCCGGGGGCGGTCAGCAGGCGGATGTGCTGCAGGTTGCCTTGGCACCAGCGGCGGTCGCGCTTGGCGTGGTCGATGATGTTTTCGGGGCCTTCTTCGTAAGAGCCTTCAAGATCGTCATCAACGCGCACACGCCAGCCTGCCCGCGCCAGAAGTGCGGCTTCGACATAGTCATGGCTTAAGATATGGCCGCCAAACGGGGGCGGGCCAGACAGTTCTGGCAGACCGCAGCTTTCGGCAAAAGCGCGCACACGTACGGCGGCGTTGTGGCCCCAGAACGGGCCGGTGGCGCCCTGCATCATGGCAAGGCCGCGCGCGAAGATGGGCGAATAGAACGAGGCGGAAAACTGCATCGCGCGGCCAAACCGCGAGCTTGCCCGGACGACTTTGGGCAGCGACT
>CALJTZ010000425.1 GCA_937975655.1 uncultured Synechococcus sp.
CCACCGGCACCAAGGCGGGCTGCTGGGTGATGCCCAACCGCTGCTCGCGCACCAAGATGCCCAGCCGGATCGTGGCCCCCACCACCGGGTACACGAACAGGATCATCAGCACCGGGTGCAGCAGGGCGAACCAGTGGGCAGGCGTCATGGGTTCAGGGCAGCACGTCCGGCCAAACCTGCCGAATCAACAGGAGTGAAAAGTAGGGCTGCTCCTCGCCGGGCACCTCGGCCGCCGGCGCCAGCAGCTCGTCGGGCCAGCCCACCCGCTGGGCAAACAACGCCGTTGCCAGCAGGCCCCGCGCCGCCAGGATCGGCCGCACCCAGGCCCAGCGGTGCCCCAGCTTGAGCAGGGCGAGCACCGTGGCGGAGTCCCGGGCGGTGTCCAGCAACGCCTCGAGCTGCGCGGGGGTTTCAGGGGTGGGGCGCACCAGCAGGGCGTCCTGCTGCAGGGCCAAGGGCCAGCGGCCAGCCGCAGCGGCGGCAGCCACCGCCGTGATGCCAGGGATCACCGCCACCGGGCAGGTGGGATGCCGCTCGGCCAGGGCCAACAGGGCATAGGAGGCGCTAGCGAACAGGGAGGCATCGCCCTCGCACAACAGCACCACCGCCAGGCCGGCCGCCACCTCGGCGGCCAGGGCATCGGCAGCGGCGTGCCAGGCGAGCCGGCGCGGTTCCGCCTCGCTCACCATCGGGAACAGCAACGGCAGCCGGCGCTGATCGGGGCGAATCCAGGGGGCCGCAATGCGGGCCGCCATGCCCTCCGCCTCCGGTCGCGCCACGGGGTAGGCCACCACCGCCGCCGCCCCGATGCTGCGCACGGCCGCCACGGTGAGCAGGTTGGGATCCCCGGGCCCCACACCCACCAGGGTGAGCCCAGCCTGCGGTGTCGGGGCTCTCAGGGGATCGGCCGAGCTCACGCGGGGGTCACTGCAGGCCCCTTTCTAGGGTGGGGCAGCTGTGCGGATCGGCCCGATGAGTCATCTGCAGATCTTTCCGGCCATCGCCGCCGAAGATCCGATTCCCACCCTGGCCAGCAACGATCCCCGTCTGATCGCGGAAGCCCTGGCAGAACGGGGCATCGGCTTCGAGCGCTGGGAAACGCCGGTGAACCTGGCGGCCGATGCCGACCCGGCAAGCATCCTGGCCGCCTACGCCAGCGAAATCGGGCGCGTGCAAGCCAGCGGCACCTACCCCACCGTGGATGCCATCCGGATGACGCCGGAGCACCCTGAGCGGGTGGCCCTGCGCCAGAAATTCCTGGCGGAGCACATCCACGAGGAAGATGAGGTGCGCTTCTTCGTGGAAGGGCGCGGCCTGTTCTGCCTGCACATCGGCGAGGAGGTGCTGCAGGTGCTCTGTGAGACGGGCGACTGGATCAGCGTGCCCGCCGGCACCAAACACTGGTTCGACATGGGCAGTGCCCCGCAGTTCTGCGCGATCCGCTTCTTCGACAACCCGGAGGGCTGGGTGGCCCAGTTCAGCGGCGACAGCATCGCCCAACGGTTCCCGCTGCTGGATTGAGGCGTTTCTGGTGTCGCACCACGAGGTGCGCTCATCAGAACAACACCAGCTGATGGGGCTACTGCTGCAGCGGGCGCACGGCAGGAGCTCAACGTTGCCATTCCCCCTGCTCCTGCAGCAACACCTTGCCGGCCTGGGTGACTGTGAGCCATCCCTCTTCGCTCACCTCGTAGATCACATTTCCGTTCGCAAAGCGATAACCAAGAAACCGGCAAGGCGTCTGACCATCGGCGCACATGTGGTATTCCGTGCTGCCTGTGAGGCTGATCGCTGCGCCCGTTGCGCGATCCTCACCCCTGTAACTGACCTGCTCACACACCACAGTGCCCTCCGGGCAACGGCGCTGCACCACAACGCGAAAACTGGGGGTGAGCAACTCCTCACCAGCCGAGGCTTGTGAGGGGGCAGCAACGGAGTCCTGGGATGGCCGATCGGCGCGGCTCAGCAAGCTGCGAAGCAGGGGCTTCAGCCTGCTATCCGCCTCGCCCGACGAGGACGGGTACTGAAGGTCGCCGATGCGCCACTCACCATCTGAGCGGCGCAGCCAAACCGCAATCGGCATCTCACTGGTACGCCCTGGCCCCAGCCCTGCCTTCACCAGCAGACGCGCCTTCAACTGATCGCCGCTGGCACGACAATCCACAAGGCGGAAGCTATAGGAGCTGACCTGAGCCCCATTGAAGGGATCGAAATCCAGAAAAGCCTCTGCCGGGGGCTGCAGACGAAAGGCCGCCTGGAGGTCCTCATAGAGCGCTGGCTCAAACAGGCCCTCCTGCTGCTTCAAGTGCTCGCGGTAGGCATCCCCCGCACGGAGGACCCAGCTGTAGAGCTGCGTGATGGTCTGGGCCGCCTGCGGCGGGTGTCGACGAGGCACAACCCAGCACCGTGCTGATGAAGCTGATCAGGGCCAGAACGGTAGGGAGTCCACGGGAAGCCCACGGCGGCATCACGGGTTTGGTCATGAAATCGAGGGTTCTCCTGGTGCGTGGGGATCAGTGGCGCAGGCTCCACCACAGCCGGGCTGCCTTTGACCACGGTTCATCCCTTCCGAATCAGCAGCAGGGCAGGGGCCACATGTGCACGACTGATGATGCGGAGGATGGTGATCATCGGCCACAGCTGGCCTAGCCACGACAAGTCAGCCTCAGGCGCCGGCGGGCGACCAACCACTCCATCCACACCGCCTGCGATACGTGCAGAAGCAATCCTCCAGACATCCGATGACCAGCGAAACTTCGCGATCGACATGATCAGGATCCGAGTGGCCATGGGTCACTGTGACTGAACCCACCATCGATAATGCTTAGCTTGAGCAAGGCCCCGAGCGCAACGACCCAACCGCGCGATCACACGCCGGCGGCCTTTCATTGATCTGATCATCATCACCATTGCCAGCAGCATGTCCGACTCAGACAACCCCAGCCAGAACGAGCAGATCACCAACGCCAATCGGCTCGAGCGCAAGATCGGCCTGACCCTGGCCCTCTTTGCTGCCGTGCTGGCAGTTGTGGATCTCGGTGCCGGCAAATACGGCGACGACGAGATCATCGGGACCAATGAGAAGGCCAACCTCTATCAGTGGTATCAGAGCAAGAGCATCAAGCAATCGATCATCGAACAGGAGGCTCAACTGCTCTCTGGCTTACTCAAAGCAGGAGCGGTGACAGCCGATGGCTCCAGTGCAGTACAACAACAATTGCGGGATGCCCGTGCCAGCATCGCCCGCTACGATGGAGAGAAGCGAGAAATTCTTCTAGGATCCAACGCCGTTGGCCCACAAGGTCAGACTCTTGAAGTCGATGGCGCCAAGGGTCAGGTCTTCGGCACCAAACCCTGGCAGCAGAAGCTGGCCGTCCTAGGCGAAGCGGGTGACAGCTTCGATCTGGCCACCCTCTGGCTGCAGATCGCTCTGGTGTTCGGCGCCATCAGCCTGATCATCAACGGCGACAAACTGAAGAAGACCTTCTACTACGCGTTGGTCGTGGGAGCACTCATCGGCACTGGCTTCGGCGCTCAGGGCTTCCGGATCGCTGTGGGACATCAACCAACCCAAGTTCAGGTCCAAAGCACTACCACCGGGCGCTAGATCACATCCGGCAAGCTTCTTGGCCGCGAGCCAAGCGTAGCCACCAGATCCGAACCACTGACCACTCGTTACTCCCAATGGGAATGCCAGTCCCAGCAGACTGCTCGCGTGCGAGCAGTCTGAATTGCACATCAATGCACAGAGAACTCAATTCTTGCGCTGAACAAGATCAATACACGCAGAACTCAGCTCTTGCACGGCAGCAGCAGCCAACTTACCCGTGCCCTGGCTGATGGCCTTATCGTCCGACTGCTCTTCTAAGATTTTAGCGAAGGCATTGGCCAGATTCTGCACCAGAGCCGCTTCATCATCCGCCTTGATTCCAACCTCGATCTTGTCAAGTCTATTCACGATCGATGCCAGTGCATCCAAATAATCCGGATCTGAGAACTTCTTTTCCTTATCGGCTTTCTCCATACCGTCTGCACCTTGCTTCATCAGTTCCATGACCTCTGGGCACGCGCTTGCGAGCGTGTCACCGGCCGGAGGAACCGGTGCCGAAGAGTTCGACGCCGAGCCAGCACAGCCTGCCAGGGTCATGATCAAAGCCAATGCAGAAGCAGCTTTAAAGTAAGTCATCAAATCGAGATTGAGGGATTTTCCAGACTTTTAGGCTAGCACCTTGTGGCATTCTTCACCAGAAACAACGCAGATCTCGGCACCCCAACCTGGGGCCATCTCGATGTGGTGGACAGTGGGCAGGACCTCGCGGCAATGAGTGCAGAGGCAGTGAGGAACTGCTCCTTGCAGTTGATCAGTCAATGACGACATTCACGGTTGTAGTAGCCGTCGATCCAGAAGACCAGATACCGCCAGCCACTGCTGGCACGGATGCGATCAGGAGAAACCACTCGTCGGCGGCAGCTGCTCATTCGCAACGTGCAATGCCAGCAGCCTGAAATAATCCTTTTCCCTTCTGAACGCTCAGTTCTGCTTGCGGAGCTGGACCAGTTCAGCCACCTGGTCTTGGTCTGATCCATTGTCGATGAACAGTCTGAGGGTCATGGCGTGACTCCAATCGACTGGTCCACGAAATCGGGGCACCCCCCGCCCAGCTCCACCCCCACCGAGTGCATGCGCACTTGCTCGGGACTCTCTAAGACCCCAGTCAAAGCCTGGGTTTCCACTTGCGCCAGCTCCTGCAGCCGCGCCACGGTGGCCTCGCGCCCATAGCGCTCTTCGCACAGCAGCCAATAAAGACCGAAGTGCCGGGCTTCGCTGGCCAGCAGTTCGGCGTAGAGATCGCGCAGCTCCTCCTCCTGGCTGTGGGCTGCCAGCAGCGCCATGCGTTCATGGCTGCGGGCCTCGATCAAGCCGGCCACCAGGAAGGAATCCAGCCTGCGGTGGGGCTCCCCCTTGCGCACCGCCGCCGTGAGCTGAGCGCCATACCCGGGCGCGGGCAACGGCCTGAGAGCCATGCCGCGCCGCTGAAGCAGCTGCAGCACCAGCTCGAAGTGCTCCAGCTCCTCTCGGGCCAGCGGGCTGAGCACCGCCCCCAA
The DNA here is from genome assembly GCA_937975655.1 of uncultured Synechococcus sp. Classification (GTDB taxonomy): domain Bacteria; phylum Cyanobacteriota; class Cyanobacteriia; order PCC-6307; family Cyanobiaceae; genus Vulcanococcus. Next base: position 5,107 of record CALJTZ010000425.1, read on the forward strand.
TTCTTCATCAGAGGGGTAGCGAAACATCAGCTGCAGGGCCACACCAGCCGCCTTGCGCTCGCAGTGGGCGTGATCGATCAGCACCAGGTCCGGCCGGGCCTTGGCCTGCTCGAGCCAGCTGGCGCTGCTGGGGGCCGCCAGCCACTTCACTCGGGCGGTACTCATGCCGGGGCCTGGTCGCGCAGGTGGGTCACCAGCCCCTGAAGGGCCAGGCTGTAGCTGGTGGGGCCGAAGCCACAGATCACGCCCACGGCCCTGTCGGCCAGAAAGGAGTGGTGCCTAAAAGGCTCGCGGGCGTGCACGTTGCTCAGGTGCAGCTCCACATAGGGAATGGCCACCCCCAGCAGGGCGTCGCGCAGGGCGACGGACGTGTGGGTGAACGCGCCGGCATTGATCAGGATGCCGTCCGCGGCAGCGCGGGCCGCATGGATGCGGTCCACCAGGGCGCCTTCATGATTGCTCTGGAAGCACTCCATCTCCACCCCTAGGGCTCGGGCCCGCTCCGCCAGGGCCGCCTCGATCTGGGCCAGGGTCTGGGCGCCGTAGAGCCCGGGCTCCCGCAGGCCCAGGAGGTTGAGGTTGGGGCCGTTGAGCAGCAGCACGCGCATGGATTGCACCGGCGGAAGGCATTGCACCGGCGAACCGGACGCCACTGCGGTGATCGTAAGGAGAGGAGCCAGGGGGCGATCCCGTGGGCTCTGCGGGAGGCCGCCAGGCCGGCTGGTAAATTCTTGGGGTGTGGTTCGGGTCGGTGCCCGAGTGGTTAATGGGGGCGGACTGTAAATCCGCTGGCTCTGCCTACGCTGGTTCAAATCCAGCCCGGCCCACCTTCCACATGCCCTTGTAGCTCAGCGGTAGAGCACTCCCTTGGTAAGGGAGAGGTCACGAGTTCAAGTCTCGTCAAGGGCTTTCATACCATCACCATCCGGTAGAGCAAAAGCCCAGAGTTGTGGCTAGGTTTTATAGCGACGACACGCACTCGGAGCATCCTTTGCGCTGTCTAATCGTCGAAGACCAGCTGATGTTTCTGCAGCTGCTGCGTTTGATGCTTCAGGCGCTGCCGGGCATTGAGATCAGCGCCGTGGCCAGCAGCCAATCTGAGGCCCTGGCCTGCTGCCAGGCCGACCCACCCGACCTGTTGCTCCTGGATCTCTCCCTGCCCGACGGAGATGGCCTCGCCGTGGCGGACAGCCTTGCCCAACTGAATCCCAGGGCCCAGGTGGTGGTGCTCTCTGGCCAGGCCTCCAGCTTCATCTGTCCGGTACACCTGCAGCCCATGATCCGGGGCGTGGTGGACAAGACCGCCGCCTTCAGCACGCTCCAGCAGGTGATCGCCACGTGCCTGAACCAAACGAAACCGACACTCACCCCGCGGCAGCAGCAGATCTACGGCCTGATCGGCCAGGGACTGAGCAACAAGGAGATTGCCCGGGCCACCGCCCTCACCCTGTCCACCGTGGAAACCCACCGCAAGGCGATCGCCCAGAAGCTGGGGGTGCGTGGTGCCGAACTGATAAGGCAGGCAGCCCTGTTGGGCGAGCTCAACCCATTGCCTGGAGACAACTGATGAACACCTGGCAGGAGCGCTGGCAGAGGCTGAGGCCACAGCGCTTGGCCAGTCGGCTGGGCCTGGCGACAGGGCTGCAACTGCTGCTGGTGGCCGGCAGCCTGTTCAGCGGCTACCTGGGCGACCCCACGCCGGTGCCCGACTGGTGGCCCAGCGGCGACCTCGGCCGCATCGATGCCGACGGTTATGTCTCGCTGCACGGCCGCAAGAGCAACCTGCTGATCACCGCCTTCGGCCGCAACATCGCGCCCGAGTGGGTGGAGCAGGTGCGCGCCAGCATGCCCGAGCTGCCCGCGGCCATGGCC